>JAFRYJ010000056.1 GCA_017437705.1 Lachnospiraceae bacterium | reverse complement strand
CTCATATCTTGGAACGAACAACGGCTCTGAAGCCGAAAGGATGATCGAAGAGGGGAATGAATACGCAAGGTCGGTATTTAAGGCAATGGCCTATCAGACCGCAAAAGAGATAGGCGCCATGGCGGCAGTCCTTAAGGGCGATGTTGATGCCGTCGCTATAACCGGAGGCCTTGCATATTCAAAGTACCTTACGGACGAGATAAAGGAAATGGTATCATTTATTGCACCTGTATACATCATTCCGGGTGAAAACGAGATGCTTGCGTTGGCAGAAAGCTCTCTTCGATATCTTAAAGGGGAAGAGAAAGCCAGGGATTATGATGAGGTAAAGCTATGATCAAAGATTTGAAAGGTATTATTGAAGCAGCAAAAAACTGCCCCGGGCGAAAGATCGCGGTTGCTGCGGCTGCCGATTTGGAGATCCTCGAAGTGGCATGCAGGGTGCGGGAAGAAAACATAGGTGAATTCATCTTTGTGGGAGATGAGGAGAAGATCCTTTCCATCGCGGAAGAAAGCATGCTGGATCTTGGAAGCAGCGAGATAATTGATGAGCCGGATGACAAAAAAGCCGTAGAAAAGGTCGTTGAGCTTATAAAGGCAGGCGGGGCTGATGTCGCCATGAAAGGAATGCTGCATACAGCTACATTTATGCGCGGGATCCTTAATAAGGAAAAGGGACTCAGTACCGGCGGGCATATCAGCCAGGTTTCGCTTATAGATAAGATAGATAAAAGCGGTATCCAGTATATCACGGATGGAGTCATATCACTTGAACCGGATCTTATGACAAAGGTCGAGATCATAAAAAACGCCGTTAAACTGGCACATGCCCTGGGTAATGAATGCCCTACAGTCGCTTGTGTGGGGGCAGTAGAAGTAGTAAATCCGAAGATGCCGGATACGATGGACGCTGCCATACTCAGCAAGATGAATGACAGAGGACAGATAACAGGTTGTATAATCGACGGGCCTTTCGGTCTGGATAATGCCATTTCCAAAGAAGCTGCTGAGCATAAGAAGATCGACAGCCCTGTGGCAGGAAATGCAGACATCCTGCTCGTACCCAGTGTTTATGTAGGTAATCCCCTGATAAAGTCAATAACTTATTATGCCGGAAAGGATATGGCGTCTGCCATTATAGGACCTACACGACCGGTAGTAATGACTTCAAGGACTGATTCCATCACAAACAAAGTACTTTCCATCGCGCTTGCGGTATATCTTGCTGGTAAATGATCTATGTACGGTTCTGCTGTGACGGTGTAATATAAATTGTGATATAATCCTTTCAGAAAAATACTAAGGGGAAAGCTATGAGCGTCGGCAGCGGAAACAATGAGAAATATATGCTCGGTTCTGTGAGTAATGCACTTGAGGTACTGGATCTGTTAAGCGAACATGAGCAGCTGGGCCCTGCGGAGATCAGCAAAATGCTCGGTATAAGCAAAGCCACCGCATTCAGACTTCTGAGTACGCTGGAGTCAAGAGGTTATGTTATCAAGAACAGCGATGCTAAATATATGCTGGGGAAAAAACTTGCTTATCTCGGCGAGATCGTTACTTCGCGGCAGGATAATTATGCTCTTGCAAGGCCCGAACTTTTGAAGCTCCGTGATATGATAAACGAAACGATCCATATGTCGGTGCTCCTGTCAAACCTTAATATGATGTTTATAGAAAAGATAAGCCCGGACAGGAATCTGAGGATGCAGTCGAAGATCGGATTCGAACAGCCTGCTTACAGTTATGCATCAGGAAAAGTACTTCTTTCGGGGCTTATAGGCACAAGCAGGGAAAAAGAACTAGAGAGTATAAAGTTTAAAAAGCTTACAAATACTACGATCACGAGCCACAGTGAGCTTATGAAGGAGCTTAATGCCATAAGGATCTACGGTTACGGTGTGGATGATGAAGAGTCTGAAGTAGGACTTACCTGCTTTGCAGTTCCGGTTTACAATGCCGATCAGCGTATCAGCTGTGCCATCAGTGCATCGGGAACGACGCAGCGAATGAGAGAGAATAAGGAGAAATATATTTCTGCACTTAAAGAAACGGCATTAAAGATAACTGAGCTCCTGGGCGGTACAATGCCTGAGAGTAAATAAGCACCAATTCAATAATTCATTATTAAAGGCCGTTCCACGCATTTATCGATGCGATGGAAACGGCCTTTTAATGCTATCGGGTTATATGATCCTGTGGTTTTGAATCTATTTGTCCTTCTTACCTCCCCAGCAGCGCCTTGATCTTCATGTTGGGATCCAGGTAGGAAGATATGGACCGGTCGTGGTTTAGAGACTCGATGAGGATGGCGATATACTTGCTCATATCAACATTGATGTAATAAGGCTTTGTAAAGAGCTCGGGCATCTGGTAGATAAGGTTCGTTGTGAGCACGTAGTCTATAAGGCCATCCTTATAAGCCTGGTCGAAGGCATCGAGCCCTCCGGTGAACAGTCCGAAGGTTACGGCTGCGATGACCTTGCGGGCATTCCTGTCCTTAAGCTGACGGGCCACGTCAAGGAGGCTGTCGCCTGAAGAGATCATATCGTCTACGATTATAACGTCCTTGCCGTCAATGGAGTCGCCCAGGAATTCGTGGGCGATGATGGGATTGCGGCCGTTGACGATCTGCGTATAGTCGCGGCGCTTGTAGAACATGCCCACGTCAAGTTCAAGCATGTTGGCATAATATACGGCACGCCACATGGCACCTTCATCCGGCGAGATGACCATCAGATGGTCCTTGTCGAAGGTAATGTCCTTAATATTTCTCACCATGGCTTTTATAAACTGGTAGATCGGAAGGATGTTGTCAAAGCCTTTAATGGGGATGGCGGCCTGCATTCTGGGGTCGTGTGCATCAAATGTAAGTATGTAGTCTACGCCCATCTGGGCCAGCTCCTGAAGGGCCAGTGCACAGTCCAGGGATTCCCTGTTGGTCCTTTTGTGCTGGCGGCTCTCGTAAAGAAAAGGCATTATAACATTTATTCTTTTTGCCTTTCCGCCTACGGCTGCGATGAGCCTTTTAAGGTTGGCAAAATGATCGTCCGGAGACATGCGGTTTTCCGTTCCGAACATTTTGTAGGTCATGGAATGGTTCATAACGTCGCAGATGATGTAGAGGTCCTTGCCTCTTACCGTCTCGTCGATGCATCCCTTGCCCTCGCCGCTGCCGAAACGGCTGCACCTTGAAGGAACGATGTAGTTGTCCTTCTGGTAATTTACAAAGTGAAGACTGTTGATGTGTTCTGTTTCTCTTTCTTTGCGCCATGCGGATATGTAGTAGTTGACCTGATCGCACAGCTCGGGACAACCTTCTGAGATAATGCCCAATTCCCCAACAGGCATTACATTGTTAAGATCGTCAAATAGTGCCATGATGTTCCCTCCGTTATTTGATTATATATGATCAAGATCTCGAAAACATTTTCTTCAATCTTATATCATCACCCATCATCAGATAGATCTCGTAACTGCTGAACAGCCTGGAGAATATCCTTTCGGAATACCTGTCCTGCAGATCCCTCAGGAAAAGATTCGTGGAAATGATCGTGGATCTTTCCTTGATGATCCTGTCGTTTACAAGGGCAAACAGCTGTGAATCCGTAAAGGAGTTGTGCAACTCCGTGCCGAGATCGTCGATTATAAGCAGGTCGCAGTCGTATATCCTTTCCACCGCCTGTGATGCCTCCGCGGCCGAGTCTTTCCCGCCGAAGGTGTTTCCCTCGAAGGCCTCCATAAGCCTGATGGCGGTGATGTATACCACCGACAGCCCTCTCTTTAAAGCCTCGTTCCCGATACAGGCCGAAAGAAATGTCTTGCCCGTTCCCGTATTGCCGTAGAACAGGAAATTCTGCGTCCTTTCACCCATATGCTCTATAAAATCGATGCTGTCGTTAAGAGCCTTTCCCGCGCAGTCCCGGGGGCTGGCCTCCAGCTTTTCGCTGACGCCGTCGGAATAGAGCGACAGGTCGAAATCCGATATATCCTTGTCCCTGAGCACGCTGAGCATCTCGTCTGCCGAATAGAGCAGCGATGCTGCCACGGAATGGAAGCAGTGGCATTTTTCCCCGTCGATGAAGCCCGTGTCCCGGCAGTCCCTGCAGTGATACACATCTTCAAGATATTCAGCAGGATACCCGTTATCCACCAGGAGCTGTTTCTTTTTTTCGCCCAGCTCCCTTAGGGTAAGACCGATGTCTTCCGGCAGGCTGCGTCCACGGATCCTGGCCACAGCTGCATCCACGGACTTTTCGGCTATGGCCTCGTCCAGCTCCCTGAAGCCCGCCACCTTTTCCATGACCTCGTCGGTGCGCTCCATAAGGAGAGCATGGTCCTCGGCCCTCAGTCTGTCGTAATGGCGCATTATCATGTTGTATTGTTCGTTCGTGAGTGCCAAGACGTTCTCCTTAACTGCTGGCTTCCTTGAGATGCTTGTTCACGATAAGCTTTTCCATATCGTTGAACTCGTAATTCCTCTGGGGAAAGCTGCTGAATTTGTTTCTTCCCTGTGTTCCCGAGCCGGAGGCATTTGCGCTTCCGCGGGGATCGTTTCTTAAAACGTCCTCCAGCGTTTCGCAGCCTGCCGCCTTCCATTTCTTAAGGATAGAGCCCACATAGGCAAAGCCGGGGTCCTTCTTCAGAAGGACGGCGCGGTTGCATGCCTCCAGCACCACATCCGTATCGAAGCCGTATTCCGAATACCATTTGTCTATGCTGCGGATCTCCTCTGCGGTTGCAGTCCTGCTGCCCCTGCCCATTGCCTTGAGCACGGAATAATAGCGCTCCGACCGCAGCTTTATCTCGGTCTTTGCTTTTTCCACGGTATCTATGCCTTCGCCTGCCCAGTTGAGGGCGACGGTCTCAATATAGCGCATATTCGTGTGCCTGTTGGATATGCAGTATTCGAAAAGGAAATCGCAGAGATCCATGGAGAATCCCAGCTCGTTGTAGATGTATTCCACAGTTTCCACGTTCCCCCGTGTTAGAGGGCGCCCAAGATAGCCCTCCAGGATCAGGCAGAGCTGCTGCAGCTCGTCCTCAGAGGGCGGAGCGGGTATCTCCTCCGGTTCTTCTATGACCGTTTTCTTTATATGCTTTTCTATGGGATTTAATGTTACTTTAAGCCCGTCTCTGGAGTTGATGCCGGAAAGCTTGATGAGGCCCTCATCCCGCCAGTAGCGGAGAGCTCTCTTAACATCGTTTTCCGTAAGGTTGAAGGTATCCGCGATCGAAGATACGGACAGTTCCCTGTCGGGTTCCTGCTGGCTTCTGAGAAGATAGAGATATATCTTAAGGAATTCGCCGTTGGCCTTTACCATATATTCATCGAGAAAAACATTCGGTACCGTCGTTACATTTGCATTTATATTTGAACATAAACTGATCCTGCTCATTAAAGTCACCTGCGTAAGTATTATTCCGGAGTCTCCCCCGGATATCACAGGGATTATAGCACAACGGCGGCGGAAGTAAAAATCACAGGTGCCTTTCGGGAGCCGTTGATAAGCCGTGTGGAAACGGTTGAAAACGGGGAATATTCAAATGTGCGGTTTTTTTATGCAGGCCGGCATCACGGAAATATGGCGCAGAGCATGGAAAAAGCACGGATGGACTTTGGAGCATGATGAATACCCGCGCATAAAAATATCCACGGACTTTTCGGGGAGGTTATCACCGAAAAATTCGTGGATAATGTGCATAACTATTTTTGAACCAGATGCTCGCCTATTTCTACAACGTTTCCGGCGCCTACCGTTATCAACATATCGCCGGGGGAACATTTTTCTTTGAAAAAGTTTTCCACATCTTCAAATTCGGGTATGTAATACGCCTCGCGGCCCTTTTCGCAGAGGATATTGCATATATCCCCGGCGCTTACGCCTACGGTGTTTTGTTCCCGGGCTGCATAGATATGGGTAAGCACTATCGTGTCCGCGATGGACAGCGCATCGGCAAATTCCTTCAGAAAGGCCTTTGTCCTCGTATAGGTATGGGGCTGGAATACACACCACATCTTTCCCTTTGCCGCCATTTTCGCGGTGGTGAGCGTTGCCTCTATCTCCGTGGGATGATGCGCGTAATCGTCTATTACCGTTACCCCGTTGAAGCTGCCCTTGTACTCGAACCTTCTCTCCGTGCCGCCGAAGCGGAGGAGTCCTGCAGCTTCGGAAGCCCTGTCCACTCCCAGGAAGTCGGCTGCTGCCAGCGCTGCCAGAGAATTGATGACGTTGTGCCTGCCGGGCACGTTAAGGGTGAAGCTGCCCGAAGGTACGCCCTTTATAAGGAGCTGATAGGTGGCGTGCACCTTTTCGTCGTAGGTGATGTCCGACGCGCGGTAGTCGTTGTCCGGGCCTTCGCCGTAGGTAACGACCTTGCATCTGACGCCGTCGGTGAAATAGTCAATATCCTCTATATCGCCGTTGATGACAAGAAGACCGTCCTCCGGTATCTTCCTTGCGAAGTCCCTGAAGGAATTCCTGTAATCGTCGGTATCCTTGAAGAAGTCCACGTGGTCCATGTCCACGTTGAGGATAAGGCCGATACGGGGAGAGAGGCAGAGGAAGCTGTTCGTATACTCGCAGGCCTCCGCAACGAAGCTTTCCGATGTGCCCATGCGGATGTTTCCGCCGATCTCGTCAAGCACTCCGCCCAGGGTGACGGTGGGATCCTTGCCGGCTTCCATTAAGATGACGGAGATCATCGAAGTGGTGGTGGTCTTTCCGTGGGTGCCGGAAACTGCTATCGAATCCCTGTAATGGCTCATGATCTGGCCCAGGAGCTCGGCCCTGGTCAGCATGGGTATGCCGGAGGCTTCTGCCGCCGCAAATTCGGGATTGTCCCTGTGGATGGCTGCGGTATAGACGATGCAGTCGATGTCGGGAGTGATGTTCTCCGCCTCCTGCACATATTTTATACTTATGCCGGCATCCTCCAGCATGTCCGTGATCTCGGACCGGGATCTGTCCGAGCCCTGCACGCTGAAGCCGCGCTGCCTCAGGATGAGGGCCAGCCCGCTCATGCTGATGCCGCCTATTCCCATGAAATGTACCTTTACGGGGTTATTGAAATCTATATTATACATTTTGTCACATCCTAAAAATAAGTCTCGATATATTATATATGTTATACCGTCAAAAAGCAAAATATTATGAAAAAGATCGTAAAAAAAACGGCGGTAAGGACATCATTACAGGGTCCGGGCAGGGAGACATGCAGGGTAAAGACCGCGCTCCGGGCATACATGTTAAAAGACCCTCGCGGGACTTGATCTATTTTAATATAATTTATGATGATTTATACGTTTATACTCAATATTCAAGGTTTACATTTTTATACAGGTGTTATATAATAGCGGAAGTTCAGAAAGATTTTTGGGAGGTCACATCATGAACATTACTGACATAAGGGTGAGGAAGATAGACAGGGAAGGAAAGATGAGAGCTGTAGCATCCATCACTCTTGATGATGTATTTGTTGTACATGATATTAAGGTCATCGAAGGCGACAACGGTTTATTTATCGCTATGCCCAGCCGTAAATCTTCCGACGGAGAGTTCAGGGATATCGTTCATCCCATCAACTCCGATACCAGGAAAGAGATGCAGGACAAGATCCTTGCGGAATACGAAAAAGTCCTGGCACGGGAAGAGCCTGAAAATGTATAATAAACCACCAAAAGAAATAAGGAGCTGAGGCTCCTTATTTGCATTTAACGGAAGAATTCTTTATAATTAGGGAAACGCTGGATCCTTCAGCGTTTCCCTTATCATTTGCCCCGATAAGGCTCCAGGGCGGGCCTGAAGGGCCTGCAGGCGGTGCCGGACGCAGAATGACCGGCCGGGAGAGATATGTATCTTATAGCAGGACTGGGAAATCCTACAAAGGAATACGAGCATACCAGGCACAACACGGGCTTCGACGCCATCGACAGGCTCGCCGCGGAATTTCATATAGATATAAACGATAAGAAGTTCAGGGGCATCACGGGCAGGGGCTTCATAGGCGGAGAGCGCGTCATCCTGCTCAAGCCCCAGACGTTCATGAATCTGAGCGGCGAATCGGTGCAGCCTGCAGCTGCATTTTTCAAGATACCGCCGGAGAACATTATAGTGCTGGTGGATGACATCAACCTTCCTCCCGGAAAGCTCCGCATAAGGAAGTCGGGAAGCGCAGGGGGGCACAACGGTCTTAAGAGCATCATCAGGACGCTGGCATCCGACCGGTTCCAGAGGGTGCGCATAGGCGTGGGAGACAGCACGGAACACAGGGATCTGAGGGATCATGTGCTGTCAAAGCCCTCGGGGGATGATGCGAAACTCATCGGAGAGGCCGTGGAAAACGCGGTAAAGGCAGTGGAGATCATGGTGTCCGGCGATACGGACAGGGCCATGAACCTGTACAATTAACCGGGGAAACAGAGGTTTACATATAAGCTTTTTAACTTACAAAGGACCGTGCATCTAACGGTATTTATTGAATGAGATCATTTACGGGACCGCTTGAAGCCTCTCCGGAATGGCAGGGCATAAGGGACGACATCGCCGGGGGCGTATTCCCCCTGGCGCTTGACGGCTGCGCCGATACACAGAAATGCCATCAGGTATTCAGCCTGTCCGGGGGCTTCCGGAAGAAGCTCATAATTACATACAGCGAAGCGAAAGCGTCGGAATTTCTTGAGGATTATCGTTTTTTTGACGGAAACATATTAAAGTACCCGTCTAAAGACGTTATTTTTTTCAGCGCCGATGTCCACGGAAACCTTCTTGTAAAGGAGAGGGCACGGGTAATAAGGAAGCTTCTTGACGGGCAGCCGGTGACGGTCATTGCCAAAGCCGACGCCCTTCTTGACAGGATACTGCCCGCAGACAGGATAAGGCAGTCCCTTATCACCCTGGAACCGGGCATGGAAATGGATCCGGAGGAGCTGGCAGCACGGCTCACGGACATGGGCTTCACCAGGAATTACCAGGCGGAGATGCCCGGTGAATTCGCGGTGCGCGGAGGCATCATCGATATCTACAACCTGTCGGACGAGAGCCCCTGCAGGATCGAATTCTTCGACACCGAGGTGGATTCCGTAAGGAGCTTCGACAGCGTGTCTCAGCGATCTATCGAGAATCTTAAGAGCTTCACCGTCTATCCGGCATCGGAGTACGTCTTCAGCCGGGAGGAGAGGGATGATGCGGTAAAGGCCATAAAAAAGGACCTGGAAAAGAGGCTCAGGCTCCTGGAGAACAAGGAGCTTCACGACAAGAGGAACAGGCTTGCTTCCGGGGTGTCGGAGTTTATCGAGGGCGTTTCCGAGGCCTATGACGGCACAAACATAGACAGCTATATCAGCTATTTCACGGGGGACACCGTCACCCTTCTGGACTATTTCTCGGATGATGATTCCATCATCTGGATCGACGAGGCAAACAGGACGGAGGAGGCGGTGAAGGCCGTCGCCGACGAGTTTGCGGAGAGCATGGGGAACAGGCTGGAGGGCGGCTACATCCTGCCCGGGCAGGCCGACATTATTTATCCTTTCAGATACATTTTCCAGAAGTTGGCTGACATGAATACCGTAATTATGAGCGGTATATACAAAAGAGCCGGATCCATAAAGGAGAAGTCCCTGAGGCACATCACCGTCAGGAGCGTGGACAGCTTTGCGGACAACTTCCCGCTGCTTAAAAAAGATCTGTTCGAAAAGCAGAAAAGGGGATACCGCGTCATAGTTGCTGCGGGATCCGCAACGAAGGCAGAACGCTTTTCGTCGGAGCTTATCGACATGGGCCTTT
>JAFRYJ010000055.1 GCA_017437705.1 Lachnospiraceae bacterium | reverse complement strand
TGGGTGGGTATTCCATATAGTTTCCGAATTTGAAACTGAGATATTCCTCTTTGTCTTTTATCCCCTCAAAGGGATACCCCTCGAACAGGATCTCTTCCGACTCCGCATACCACCGCCGCAGATACCCCTTTTTCCTGTTCCCCGTGGGGAACAGCAGGATGCGGACGTACTTCGTGTCCCTGCCGGCCTTATCGATCATTTTGTGGTAATATCCTTTGATCTTTTCCTCCGGTATCCTGTCCAGAAGCCTGTAAACTGCTCTCTTAAATGTGCTTTTATCTCTTACCTTCCCGATCTTCGACCAGAGGATCTTCCGGACGAAAAAGCACTGCAGGTCCTTAAGCCTGCGCCCAAAGGCACCGTCCGGCACACCGTCCATGGGAAAGATATCTATCATGATGCCCTGCTCATAGGGCATGAATTCCTGTCCCTCCCGGCTGTATATGGTATCCGCACGGCGGAATTTGCCGTAGCCCCACCTGTAGCCTTCCGTCACCGCATCGTCCTGAAAGTAAAAGGGCCTGTCCTTAAGCTCTGACTCGCATACGTCGCGGAATTTCTGATAGTCCTCCCGCAGCATGGCGATGTCGGCATCATCATCCCAGGGGATGAAGCCGCCGTGCCTTACCGCCCCCAGCAGGGTTCCGGCGATGATCACATAATGTATGTCATGCTTTTTGCAGATCCGGTCCACTTCCTTGAGGAGCTCCAGCTCCGTCAGCTGCAGCCGCCTGAACTCGTCGTCATTCAGCTTCAGCATGCCTGTCTTCTCCCTTTCCGAACCTTATGATGTCCATATCCGCCGTATCGGTGTGGACCACCGCTATATCCAGGAGCTCCTGGCTGGCCGTACCGGCCTTTCTGGTGAAAACTCCCGTGTGAAGAGGCCTTGAGCCCGCGGCGTGGTCCTCCAGCTTAGCGCAGCCGGTCCTTATTACGGGGAATCCGGCGTTATCCAGGGAATCCACGTGGCTGTGGCCCGCGAAGACTCCCAGTATGTTTCTGTCTTTATATGATGCCTTCAGCACCTCCATGACTTTGGACGCGTTCCTTACCCTGTCCGACTTCTGCACCATATTAAGGAGAGGCGAAACGTGGGTAAAAACCAGGGCTTTAAAGCCCTCCGGCATCTCTTTAAGCGTCCTTTCAAGCCAGCTTATCTCCTCAACGGAAAAGCCGTAAGGATCCTCTTCCGACGGTTCATAGGCGGAAAGATAAATGCATCTGATATTTTTCTCCGGCAGGTCTTCGTAATAGTATGCTCCCCGGCCTCCCGTTATAAGGTCTGTTTTTCTTTCCGCGTATCCCTTTATATCGTCTGAATATATGCTGACCAGGTCGTGATTCCCGACGCAGTACCTTACGGGGATACCCGCAGCCTTAAGCCCTCTGTCCGTCCTTTTCACGCACATGCTGTCCAGGCTTTCCGGCATCATCCCGTCGGTGATGTCGCCCAAATGGACGATCATGTCGGGGCCGATGCGCCCCGCCAGCGCTCTTATGCAGGCTTCCGTATCCTTCCAGGTGCCCCCGAAGGCATAATGGGTGTCCGCCGGCATGATAAAGACGAAGTCCTTTTCCCTGCGGCACTTTAATACCTTTGATACCGTATCCTCCAGCTCCTCTGCCATGAAGGAAGGCCCCTCTCCGGTTCCTTCCGGGCCTTCCGTCGAAGGACCCGGCACGATCTCAAAGATATCGTCCAGATAAAGATCCGCATCCAGAACGCTGCCGTAAGAGCTTCTGGCGGAAAGCCTGATGTACGAATCACAGTGGACCGTGAATTCCCGGTCCTGCCAATTAAGGCAGGAAGCGTCGGGGTCGTATATCATCATGCAGCCCTCCGGAGGCATGGTGCTCGTGTATATCAGCTCCGGAGGCAGCTCTTTTTTGTATGCGAACACACGGAAGATAAACCCCGGCGCCTTAAGACTTATGCGGGTGCCGGCGGAAATTGAAAGAGGCTCCCAGTTTATGCAGGTATCCAGGCCGCCCTTTACGCCGGGGGAGATGACGTTCATAAGCCTTCCCGTGACATCATCCGTCTCCAGGCCCCGGAACAGGGCGATGCGTCCGTCCCCGACATCTTTGACATGGTCATTTATTGCAAGCTTCTCCGTGCTCTATCCGGCGCTGAAGCGGGCGTACATGGCCGTTATCTCCCCGGGATCTCCGGACGCCGCTATGCGACCCCTGTCCATCCAGACAACCCGGGTGCACATGCTCTTCACCAGCTCCAGATCGTGGGAAAC
>JAFRYJ010000054.1 GCA_017437705.1 Lachnospiraceae bacterium | reverse complement strand
TCAAACTCCTTCTGAAACTGTTCATCGGTGATTTTTTCCGCATGATCCACGGAGCCGGTCCCGGCATTGTTCACCAGGATGTCTACCCGTCCAAACTTCTCGATGGCCATTTTCACGGTCTCTTCTATTTCATCCGTCTTTGTAATATCACAGCGCACCGGCAGGGTCTCAACCCCGTGCTCCTTTGATATATCACTGCATACCTGCTCCAGCATGTCCATCCTTCTGGCTATCGCAACGATCTTGCAGCCCTGATTCGCAAGGGCATTGGCCATCTGAACTCCCAGGCCCGAGGAACATCCCGTCACTATCGCAACATTTCCCGTGATCTCAAAAATCCTTTTAAACATCTCCTTTAATACCTGCCTTTCCGGGCCGCCTTACGCTTATGGCCCTGAAACATACCACAGGCAGACCGCAACATCCCATCTGTTCTTAAGTCTGCCGCCGCCGCTTATATCTACAGACCTACCTCTGCCGCATAGGGCTCGAAATCAGACCTTGTGAATACCTTACCCACCTTAACAAACTCATATTTTATAGCTAAGAGATAATGCTTCATGTGAACCTTGCCTTCCGCCTCGGGATCGGCAGCGGCCAAAAATGCCGCATTCAGGATACAGTTCTTGATATTACCTCCGACAAACTCAAACTTCTCCGCAAGGAACCTGATGTCCACATCATCCGCCAGAGGAGTGCCCTTGGGGATCGTCGTGGTCCAGAGCATCTCTCTCGTATCCACATCCGGGAACTGGAACTCCACGATGTATTTCATACGTCTGAAGAAAGCGGGATCTATGTTGTGCTTGTAGTTGGTTGCAAGCACCGAAACCCCGTCATAGGCCTCAACCTCCTGAAGGAGGAGGGCGGTCTTATTGTTGTTTGAGGCCTGATTGGAGCCTCCGTCGTCGGAACGCTTGGCAAACAGGGTATCGCACTCGTCGAAGAACAGTACGACATTACACTTCTTTGCCTCCCTGAAGATCATTGATATGGATTTTTCTGTCTCACCGACGTACTTATCGATAACCTTGGAAAGATCGACCCTGTAAAGCTCCAGATTAAGCTCATGGGCAATAACCTGGGCGCACATGGATTTTCCGGTTCCGGGAGCGCCGAACAAAAGGATCGAAAGACCGCGGCCGTAGGGATATTTCTTTGTATAGTTCCAGTTCTCGTAAACCTGTTTTCTGAAATTCATCTGATCGATGGCATGCTCCAGGGTCTCACGCTGGCTGGGATTCATTACGATATCCTCAAAGCCGAAGTTTGCCTTGATCTTCGTTGCCTTCTGGGTAAGCTCCGAGCTCATCTGATTATAGCAGCCCTTAAACAGCTTGTCCCTGCTTATCTCCTTCTCCTTTGCCATTACGGAAAGGGATCTGGCATGCTTTAAGGCATCCGAGATCTTGCCCGGCGTAAACAGGAATTTGGTCGCCATCTCCAGCATATCGATGCCCTCTTCCAGAGTATAGCCCTTTGAAAAATACTCCCAGCAGGCCTGCCGCTCCGCAGTATCGGGAGTAGGAAGCTCCAGCTCCGTATAAGCAAGCTTCGTGACCTCTCTGAAATCGATATGCTCCTTACTCATGGCAAAAACCATGACATTCTGTTCAGTCAATCTGGCAAAGGCCATATCCATGTAGCCGAAGAACTTTTCCTTTTCCTCCTCCCTGAAGGTAAGCTCGGACAGGCAGCAGCAGGAGCCCGTAAGTATACACTCTCTTGTCACCGCCCACAGTGCCCGCTCCACAAAATGGAAATCATAGTTAAAAAGCTTCTTGCAGTTTAATGTGATGGCCTTCAGTCCCTGCTCCCTGCAGAAATTCTTTACAAAGAACCTCCGCCCGCTGCCGTCATCCCCGAAATAATAGAATATCCTTACGCCCTCGCCGTAGGAAATGCGCATTTCGTCAAGGACTCCCTGATTGGCAAGGATCGGGTCCAGCTCCTTATCATCCGTAAGCATCATGATAAACCGGGAATAATCCTCATCCAGCTTGTCGGGATTGCGCCCGAAAAGACAGTCTATGATACGCTTATCGGGAGAGACCACCGTAGAAAAAGGCATACTGCTGGTCACGCTTAAGGAAAGCAGCGGAAGTAGCTGCTCAAGACAGGTAGACATATCACCGTAGGCTCCGGTGATGGAAAATTCCGACCCGTAGAAGGCCTTGGCGGCGGATTCGATGGTAGGAGCGGGTAAATTGCCGTTCTCATTGATGACCTGATAGACTGCCGCATAATCGGTCTGGGTGGACGACAGTATCCCCGCCGCAAAACAGAATATGGTAAAGGGTTCGAACTTCATCTTTTTGCACAGACGGTAAAACGGAAGCTCTATCCCTTCTTCCTCGGTAAGTTTTGCCCTTTCTTCTATGAAGTTGATACGATCCCGTATGCTCAGCTTTTCGTCATTGCCCCTTAAAGCGGCCGTCGATGAAGCCCGGTCGTAGTCATCCTCTTCTTCATCATCGTCCGACTTATCGCTGGTGCCGAAGCTGCCGAGAAGGCTTAAGAGCTCATCATCCTCTTCCTCAAGGTCATCATCCGCGTCCGCGTCCTCATCCTCGTCCTCCGACACGGCACCGGGATCATCCTCATCCTCATCCCCGCCTTCATTGCCGGTTGAGCCCTGGTAGAACTTGTCGATACGGTTTTTACACATATCGCTGGCTACCTCGATGTCCGGATACAGGACATTCTTATAGCCGCCGTTCTCCGCGGCATAAAGCGTCTTCATCCCCGTAATGTACTTATCCAGCCCCATATTGACGCTGTCAAATACATACTCCATGTATTCGTTATAGTCCTGAAAAGGCTTGCTCCTTAACGCCTCATCATACTTTCCCATATCCCGTTTCCCTTTCCCCCACGGAAAACACTACTCCCTTTTCAAAAACGGAGGCCGCCGTATTGATCGAAGTCTCATCCTTTTCATCAAAAACACCCTCTTCCCGGTTCAGGGCTTGTGGATTTTTCCGTTCAAGATATTCCATCCAGTCAGGCTCCTCCTGGTAATAGGGATCCCGATTATCAGGGGGCTGACGCAGCCTGTCCAGTGCCATCCGTTATCTCCTCCGTATCCAAAGTGGTATCTGCATCATCATCCGTGCCGTCCGATGTGTGTGACGCGCCATCCGTCCCCGCAGGGGCCTGTGTACCATCCGCTGCGCCGGCCGGAAGCAGCATCGCATCAGGCGCTGCCATGGGCACCTGCAAAGCCTGTCCTCCATCCGG
>JAFRYJ010000053.1 GCA_017437705.1 Lachnospiraceae bacterium | reverse complement strand
CGCCGCCGGAAACAAAAACGGTATAGAAAAAAAGACCGCAATATGGTAAATTATCAATGATGGACCAATGAAAAAACGGGGCGGGAATGTGGCCGCAGGAACGGCTGTTTAAAGGCGGATAAAGTGCCTGCCCCACGTAAACGGAGGCAATATGGAAGAGATCAGAACGATCCTTTTAAAACTCAGCGGCGAGGCCCTTTCGGGAGACAGAGGCTTCGGATTTGACGAGGCGGTGTGCCTGGATCTTTCCCGGCAGATAAAGGTGCTTTCCGACAGGGGAGTGCGTATCGCCATCGTAACCGGCGGAGGCAATTACTGGAGAGGCAGGAACAGCTCGAAGATCATAGAGAGGACCCATTCCGATTCCATAGGGATGATGGGCACCATCATGAACTGCATCTACATGTCCGAGATACTGAGGACGCAGGGGATGAAGACAGAGGTATTCACTCCCTTTATCTGCGGCGGCTTTACGAAGCAGTTCTCCAGAGACGAGGCTTTGAAGTGCCTGGACGAAGGAAAGGTCATATTCTGTGCGGGAGGCACGGGGCACCCTTACTTCTCGACGGATTCCGGGACGGCCCTCATGGCGCTGCAGCTCAGCGTGGACTGCATACTCCTCGGCAAATCCATCGACGGCATCTACAGCGGGGATCCCAAGACGGATCCCACGGCGGTGAAATACGACAGGCTCCCCTATTCGGAGATCATCGAAAAGCACCTCAACGCCGTGGATATATCAATGGCCATCATGTGCAACGATAATAAAGTACCGATGAAGGTCTTCGGACTGGACGAAGAGGATGCCATCATAAAAGCATTCGATGATGATGCATACGGTACTGTAGTATATGCTTAGGGAATTTCCACAGAGTAATTCCCATATCAAAGAAAGGCGGATCATCATGGACGAGAAGATCAGACAGTATGAAGACAAGATGCAGAAGACACTGTAGAATCTTGACAGAGAGCTTTCAACCATAAGGGCAGGCAGGGCCAACCCCAGAGTCCTTGACAGGGTATTTGTCGATTATTACGGCGTTAAGACCCCCATCAACCAGGTGGGCAACATCTCCGTTCCCGAGCCCAGGACGCTGGTCATCGCACCCTGGGAGAAGAACATGCTCAAGGCTGTGGAGAAAGCCATAATGGCATCCGACGTAGGCATCAACCCCAGCAACGACGGACAGAATATCAGGCTCGTGTTCCCCGAGCTTACAGAGGAAAGGCGTAAGGAGCTGGCCAAGGACGTTAAGAAGAAAGCGGAGAATTCAAAGGTCGCTGTAAGAAATATCAGGCGTGAGGCAAACGACGCCTTCAAGAAGATGGAGAAGGCAAAGGAGATCACCGAGGATGAGCTTAAGGACCTGAACGATGATATCCAGAAATCCACCGATGCCTATATCGAGAAGATCGACAAGGCTGTAGAGGTAAAGACGAAGGAGATCATGACGGTTTAAAGATCTCGTGCAGCATCATGCGGATATACGGGCTGTCTCAGGACAGCCCATTTTAATGAAATGATTTTCTGAGAAAACCATTTCATTAAAACGAGCCTATGGCGAATGCGCAGCTCGCGGAAAGGAAGAGTGCTTTGCATTCCGCCCGCGTGCAGATAAAAGAGCAGCTTCTGCTGAGGAGGTATTTGATGGCAGAGGAGAAGAATAAAGTACCGCTGCATCTTGCAATGATCCTTGACGGAAACGGAAGATGGGCGAAGAAAAGGCACATGCCCAGGAATTACGGCCATTCCAGAGGCAGCCGCAACGTGGAGAAGGTCTGCGAGCTGGTATGGGACCACGGCATCAAGTATTTTACGGTATATGCTTTTTCAACGGAAAACTGGAAGAGGCCGGAGAGCGAGGTAAACGCCCTCATGGACCTTTTCAGGGACTATCTCGAGGAATGCCGGCAGAAGTGCACAAAGAACAACATGAAGGTGCGCATCATAGGCGACAGGAGCAGGCTTCGGCCGGACCTTATCGAGAGGATAGACGCCCTGGAGGAAACATCGAAGGACAATACGGGCCTCAATTTCCAGATAGCCGTTAATTACGGCGGAAGAGACGATCTTGTAAGGGCGTTTAGGGCCATGGTACGGGACATGGAGGCAGGGACACTGGATCCCGGAGAGGTGACGGAAGAGACACTGTCCGGTTATACGGATACGGGCTCCCGCGATATCCCGGACCCGGACCTTCTTATAAGGACGGGCGGGGATTTCAGGATATCGAATTTCCTTCTGTGGCAGATAGCATACACGGAGATATATATAACAGACGTACTATGGCCGGATTTCGGCGACGAAGAGCTTACAAGGATACTGGATATATACGGCGGAAGAGAACGGCGTTTCGGAGGTATTAAACAATGAGGACAAGGATAATAAGCGGAGCTGTAATTACGGCCATCGTGGCGGCGCTTCTGTTTCTGCCGGCGGCAGCGGTATTCGTTTTCGCATTTGCCATCTCGATCCTGACGGCATATGAGCTTTTCAGGTGCATAAAGGCGGAGACGGACCTTATCGGTTTTGCAGGCTATGCAGCGATACTCATCTATTATCTTTGCATGCTTTCCGGCAAGGTGAGCATGCTGGCGGCCGTGGCCATATGCTTCATTCTGATAATGGCCGTTTACGTTTTCACATATCCGAAATACAAGATAAACAAGGTATCCTTCATCATTTTCGGATTCATATATACCGGCGTGCTGGTAAGCTTCCTTTACTGCATAAGGCAGCTGCCCTACGGCCAGTATTTCATGCCCCTGGTATTTATCGGAGCGTGGGTCAATGATGTGGGAGCGTATTTCGTGGGCGTCAAGTTCGGTAAGCATCATTTTGCACCCGTGCTCAGTCCCCACAAATCCCTGGAGGGCCTTTTCGGAGGGCTCGCATTCTCGGCCCTGGTGGGTGCTCTCTACGGCTTCATCGTTAACATAATAAACAAAGACTTCGGTACCCATGTTCTTCTCTTCGCAGGCATATCACTGGTGTCGGCCGCTGTAAGCGTGCTCGGCGACCTGTCGGCGTCGGCGATCAAGAGGGACAGGGGATTAAAGGATTACGGGAACATCATCCCGGGACACGGCGGCATCCTGGACAGGTGTGACAGCCTGTTTTACGCAGCGCCCGTCGTTTACCTGATGATAACCCTTCTCTGGAAATAATGGATAAAAAAAGCATAGCCATACTGGGGTCCACCGGGTCCATCGGGACCCAGACGCTGGACCTCATAGAACTTAATAAGGATATCAGGGTGGCAGCCCTTACGGGCAGCAAAAACGTGCCGCTCATGGCGGAACAGGTTTCGAAGTTTTCTCCGGAACTTGTTTGCATGTATGATGAAAGCAGCGCAAAAGAGCTTGAAAAGCTTGTCGATACACGGAAGACAAGGGTGGTATCGGGGCCGGAAGGACTTTGTGATGCTGCATCATACGGGAATGCGGATATGGTTCTGTCGGCTGTTGTGGGAATGGTCGGCATAGAGCCTGCCATGTGCGCTTTAGATGCCGGGAAGAGCCTGGCTCTTGCCAACAAGGAAACGCTGGTGGCTGCGGGCCATCTTATAATGCCCCTGGCGAAAAGAAAGGGCATTCAGATACTGCCGGTGGACAGCGAGCATTCGGCCATCTTCCAGTGCATACAGGGCAGCGGCGGCAACAGGGTGAAAAGGATCATCCTTACGGCATCAGGCGGGCCCTTCAGGGGCTTCAGCCGGGAGCAGCTTGAAAATGTTACGCTGGAAATGGCCCTTAAGCATCCGAACTGGGCCATGGGCAGAAAAGTGACCATCGATTCCGCCACAATGGTTAACAAGGGTCTGGAGGTAATAGAAGCAAGATGGCTTTTTGACATGGATCCCTCAAATATCGAGGTGCATGTCCATCCCCAGTCCATACTTCATTCGGCGGTGGAATTCGAGGACAACGGCGTGATAGCGCAGCTGGGCGTGCCCGATATGCACATACCCATCTCATACGCCCTTTATTACCCGGAGAGACGGCCGGCGCTGACGGATCAGCTGGATCTTTTCAGCGCGGAGAAGCTGACCTTCTACAAGCCGGACCAGAATGTCTTTACGGGGCTTAAGCTGGCCTACAGGGCCATAGAAGAGGGCGGCAACATGCCCGCGGTATTCAATACGGCCAACGAATATGCGGTGGACCTTTTCCTCAGGGAAAGGATCGGCTTTACGGAGATCCCGGATGTCATCGAAGAATGCATGGACAGGATCCCCCACGTTGAGGAGCCGGGCCTTGAGGAGATAGGAGAGATAAAGGATCAGACGGAAGAGATCGTAAGGTCGCTCTGGCCTCTGTAAATAACGGAGCGGGAGCACGCATCACTTCCGGATAAAAGATACTGTAAACATTACTGATGATGACCGTTCACACGGCAGACAGCTGAAAGGCGGATATATTTATTGGGAATCATACTTGCGATAATAGTCTTCGGGCTACTTGTTACGGTCCATGAGTTCGGCCATTTTCTTCTGGCCAGACTCAACAACATAAAGGTAAACGAATTTGCCATCGGCTTCGGCCCGAAGATCTTCGGCGTAAAAGGAAAGAAAACGGATTTCAGTCTGAGGCTCATACCTCTGGGCGGATTCTGCTCCATGGAGGGCGAGGACGGAGAATCCGACGATGAAAACAGCTTCAACAAGAAGAGCGTTCCGGCCAGGATCTCCGTGGTCCTTGCGGGGCCGGTATTCAATTTCCTGCTGGCTTTCATCTTTGCGATAATACTCGTTGCCAATACTGGCGTTATGAAGCCGGTGGTAGGCGGCGTACAGAAAGGCTCTCCCGCAGAAGAGGCAGGGCTTAAGGCCGGCGACGAGATCGTAAAAATAGACAATAAGAGCGTGCACATGTTCAAGGACATCACCATG
>JAFRYJ010000052.1 GCA_017437705.1 Lachnospiraceae bacterium | reverse complement strand
GGCTTCTTGTGGCACTGGCCAACAAGCTGGCGGAGAAGAAGGGAAAAGAGCCTGCTAAGCTCAACTGCGAGGGCTGCGCTTTGCGCGGACAGTGCGCAGGCTGTGAGGAAGGAGGAGAAGAGAAATGATAAAGGGACTTGTATCGATCCTTCTTGCGGCAATACTCACCAATAACTATATCCTTTCGAAATTCCTGGGTATCTGCCCCTTCCTCGGCGTTTCAAAGAAGCTGAGCACGGCAACCGGAATGTCCATCGCCGTTATCTTCGTTATGGTAGTGGCGACGGCAGTTACCTGGCCCATCCAGATATTCATACTGGATCCCAACGATCTGTCATATCTTCAGACCATCGTTTTCATTCTGGTGATCGCATCGCTGGTGCAGTTTATCGAGACGGTCATGAAGAAGTATATCAAGGGCCTTTATGATGCACTGGGAGTTTATCTTCCCCTTATAACCACCAACTGTGCCGTTCTCGGCGTTACCGTGCTGAATATCGACGAGGGATACAACTTTGCTGAATCCCTGGTGAACAGCCTCGGTTCCGGTATCGGTTTCATGGTGGCCATGATAATCTTTGCGGGCATCAGGGAGCGTCTGGAGACAGCGGATATTCCGAAGAGCCTTCAGGGACTTCCCATAACCCTTATCTCGGCGGCGATAGTTTCTCTGTCTTTCCTTGGATTCCAGGGAATGATAGAAGGTCTTTTCGGTTAAGGAGGAAGTTATGGGCGGAGTTATACTGGTAGTAGTAATAGCGATAATAGCCGGACTGATCCTTTCCGTGGCATCTGTGCTTTTCAACGTGCCCGTTGATGAAAAGGAAGCCGCTATAAGGGAATGCCTTCCCGGCGCAAACTGCGGAGCCTGCGGTTACTCGGGCTGTGACGGTTATGCAAGAGCCCTTGCGGACGGATCCGCAGAGAACGGCCTCTGTTCGCCGGGAGGACAGGAGACGGCGACAAAGATCGCTGCCCTTATCGGCGGCAGTGCAGAAGTTGAAAAGAAGACGGCTGTCGTTATGTGCCAGGGTGACCTTGAGCACACCACGATAGTAAACGAATACAACGGACTTCCCAGCTGCAGGGCTGCCAGCCTTTCCTACGGCGGAAACAAGGCGTGTGCCTTCGGCTGCCTGGGCTTCGGAGACTGTGAAAAGGTATGTCCGGAGAACGCCATCTGCATCGTCGGCGGCGTGGCTAAAGTGAATTCCGAAGCATGCATAGCCTGCGGAAAATGTGCGGCTGAGTGCCCCAAGCACATCATAAAAGTCGTTCCGGAAAAATTCGCACAGCATGTTAAGTGCAGGAATACGGATAAAGGACCTGCTGCACGAAAGGTCTGCAAGACAGCATGTATCGGCTGCATGAAATGCCAGAAGGGCTGTCCTGCTGATGCAATTCACGTAAAGAACAATCTGGCTGAAATAGACTATGAAAAGTGCGTGAACTGCGGAAAGTGCAAAAATGAGTGTCCCACAGGCGCGATTTTGTAGTATAATCTTTTTGAATAATTTTGAAAGGGATTATGCATTATGAAGACTTATGCGGAAATGACAAAAGAGGAACTCACGGCATTGCACGAAGACCTGCTTCAGCAGTATAAGGAGAAACAGGCTCTGGGCCTTAATCTCAACATGGCAAGAGGCAAGCCTTCAAAAGCCCAGCTTGAGCTGTCCCACGGGCTTATGGACGCCCTCAACGGCGATTCCGATTTTAACGATGAGAACGGCATAGACTGCAGGAACTACGGCGGTCTTGACGGGATCCCCGAGGCCAAAAGGCTTCTGGCAGAGGTGTCCGAGGTGAGCCCGGACAAGATAATCATTTTCGGAAACTCTTCACTTAACGTTATGTACGACACGGTGGCAAGAGCGATGACCCACGGCATCATGGGATCCACTCCCTGGTGTAAACTTCCTGAGGTCAAATTTCTCTGTCCCGTACCGGGATACGACAGGCACTTTGCGATCACGGAGTTTTTCGGCATCAAGATGATCAACATACCCATGTCCAAGGACGGACCTGATATGGATATGGTGGAAGAGTACGTAAACAACGATGAAGCCGTAAAGGGCATCTGGTGCGTACCCAAATACTCAAATCCTCAGGGCGCTACCTATTCGGTAGAGACGGTACAGAGGTTTGCCCGTCTCAAGCCGGCTGCAAAGGATTTCAGGATCTTCTGGGACAATGCATATGCGGTGCATCATCTCTATCCCGACAAGCACGACCACCTGCTTGAGCTTATGGCCGAAGCGGAGAAATACGGAAACGAGGACATGGTATACAAGTTCTTCTCTACATCGAAGATCACCTTCCCCGGTTCCGGCATCACCTGCATCGCGGCGTCTTTGAACAATATCGCCGACATCAAGGCCAAGCTTCAGTTCCAGACCATAGGCCCGGACAAGCTGAACCAGCTGAGGCATGTAAGGTATTTCAAGAACCTGGACGGCATCAACGCTCAGATGGAGAAGCACGCCGAGATCATAAGGCCGAAGTTTGAGATGGTGCTTAAGATCCTGAAAGAGGACCTTGAAGGACTTGGCGTGGGTTCCTGGATCGAGCCCAGAGGCGGTTACTTTATCGCCTTCGATTCCATGAACGGCTGCGCAAAGAAGATAGTAGGCCTGGCGAAGGACGCGGGCGTTATCATGACGGGCGCGGGAGCGACATATCCTTATCATAAGGATCCCAACGATTCAAACATCCGTATCGCACCCACATTCCCCACTCTGGAGGAGATCGAGCAGGCTGCCCGTATCTTTACGGTATGCGTAAGGCTGGCCAGCGTGGAGAAGCTGCTGGAAGCATAAAAAACGATCAATAACGGTTAAAAGGACCGTTGCATCAATGACGATGCGGCGGTCCTGTTTTTAGGCTTATAGGACAAAACGTGTT
>JAFRYJ010000051.1 GCA_017437705.1 Lachnospiraceae bacterium | reverse complement strand
CGGTACGCGTATCAATGTTGGACGTGGCCTCGTCCAGGATAAGGATACGGGGCTGCATCAGCATCACGCGTGTGATGCAAAGGAGCTGCTTCTCACCCTGGCTGAGAACATTTTCGTTAAGAACGGTATTGAAACCCTCGGGCAGACGATTGATAAAACTGTAGCTGTGGGCTGCCTTCGCAGCTTCGATCACATCTTCCATGGAGGCGTTGGGAACGCCGAGGGTGATGTTCTCCAGTACCGTACCGGTCTTGATCCAGGTGTCCTGCAGCACCATGCCGAATTTCTCACGGAGAGAGCTCCGCGTCTTCAGGTAGATATCGGCACCGTCCAGCTCGATGGAGCCGGCATCTATATCGTAAAACCTCATCAGCAGATTGATGATGGTGGTCTTGCCGCAGCCGGTGGGGCCCACCAGAGCCAGCTTTTTGCCGCTCAGCGCATCAAATGTGAGGCCCTCGATGAAGGGCTTGTCCTTTTTATAGGAGAAGCTTACATCCCTGACGGAAATGTTGCCGCCGGAGTATTCCAGACTGTCTGCCCCCTCCGGCGTCTCCGGCGATTCCTCCATCAGCTCGAAGATCCTTGCGGCGCAGGCCAGGGAATTCTGGAATTCCGCCACCACTGAACTCAGGTCGTTAAAGGGCTTGGTGTACTGGTTTGCGTAGTAGAGAAGCACTGACAGTCCGCCGACGGTAAGGCCTTCGCCAAGGCACATGAATGCGCCCGTGAGAGCCACGGCGGCGTAAATAACGCTGTTTACGAACCTGGTGGAGGGATTGGTGATGCTGGAGTAGAAGACGGCCTTCAGGCTCACCTTCTCAAGCTCCGAATTCATTTCGTCGAAACGGTCTTTCGCCCTTTCCTCATAACCCATGGCCTTTACGACCTTCTGATTTCCGATGATCTCTTCGGTGAAGCCCGTCTGCCTGCCGCGAAGCTCCGTCTGCTTTTTGAACATCGAGTATGTGCGCCGGGCGATGAACCTGGCTACGAAAAAGCTGAGGGGAGTGAGCACCAGCACCAAAAGGGCTATCCAAAGGTTCTTGCGGATCATGAAGATCAGGGTGACGATGATGGTCACGATGGCCGTGAAGAACTGGGTAAGGCCCAGAAGAAGCCCGTCGGAGAGGGTATCTGCATCGGCGATAAGCCGGCTCACAAGGTCTCCGGTGGCGTGGGAATCAAGGTAGGAGAGAGGCAGCGTCTGTATGTGACGGAAAGCCTTTTCCCGGAGATCCTTCACCATCCTGTAGGTGATGGAATTGTTTATTATGTTCATTATCCACTGGATAAGTGCGGCGGCTCCGGCGATGATGCCCGCTTTGAGCATAAGGGCGCCGATGCCCTCCAGGTCCACATTGCCCTTTCCGATGATGAGGTCTATGGCATCACCGAAAAGAACGGGGATGTAGAGGGTCATAACGACGACCGCACAGGCCATCAGGACGGCAAGGAAAAGCAGTACCTTATAGCCGCCCATGTATTTCATAAGCTTTTTGAATGTGTTCATGGAAGTGCCTTTTTTCATAATGTCACCTCCTGAACTTTTCTTTTTTCAGGGAACTGGGAGTAGAAGATGTCCCTGTATACAGCGCAGGTCTGAAGAAGCTCCTCGTGGGTGCCGTTGCCTGAAAGTACGCCGTCGTCCATTACAAGGATCCTGTCCGCATTCATGATGCCGGCGGTACGCTGGGAAATGATTATAACGGTCATTCCGCCGCCCAGCTTTTTAAGTGCTGTCCTGAGGGCTGCGTCGGTGGCGTAATCCAGTGCGCTGGAACTGTCGTCGAGGATCAGGACAGGGGGCTTCTTTACAAGGGTCCGGGCTATGGAAAGCCTCTGCCTCTGGCCGCCGGAGAAATTCCTTCCTCCCTGTTCAACTTCGGCGTCCAGGACATTTTCCCTGGAATTTACGAAGTCCATGGCCTGGGCTGTTGTAAGGGCCTCCCTTATCTCATCATCCGTGGCATCCTCCTTTGCATAGCGCATGTTGTCGCGGATCGTTCCCCTGAACAACACCGCCTTCTGGGGCACCGCACCGATGATGTCCAGCAGCTGTTTTTCACTGTATGTATTTATGTCCTGTCCTTCTATCAGGACCGTGCCCTCAGTTGCCTTGTAGAATCCCGCGATCAGGTCGGCCAGGGTGGACTTGCCGCTGCCGGTACCGCCTATGATGCCCACCGTTTCGCCCCTTTCGATATCGAAGGAGACGTGGGACAGGCTCTCGGCTCCGGCGCCTTTGTAGGTGAAGGAGACATCATTGAAGGAAATGACGCTGCCGTCCTTTACAACCGTCTGAACGCCCGCGTATTCCGCCGAAGGATCGCCTTCGCCCTTCTCGTTGAGGATGTCGGAGATCCTGTCTGCGCAGGCCAGCGCCTTCGTGATGCTGACTATAAGGTTGGCCAGCTTCACGAGCTCTATAAGTATCTGTGCGATATAGTTATAAAGGGCCACCACCTCGCCTTGGGTAAGATCGCCGGAATCGACGCGGATCGCTCCGGTATATATAAGGGCCACGGTACCCAGGTTTATCACCACATAGGTGAGGGGATTCGTAAGGGCCGATATAAGCCCGGATCTTTTCTGAATGCCCACAAGGGAGCTGTTGGCGTCTTCGAAATTGCGGATCTCGTCCTTTTCCTTGCGGAATGCCCTGAGCACGCGCACGCCGGTGAGGTTTTCCCTTACCGCGACAAGAAGCCGGTCAAGCCGCCCCTGTACCTTCTTATACATAGGAGACGTGATCTTCATGATGCCGAAAACAATGACCGAAAGTATGGGGATCACGACGGCAAAGGTAAGGGCTGCCTTAACGTCTATTATGAATG
>JAFRYJ010000050.1 GCA_017437705.1 Lachnospiraceae bacterium | reverse complement strand
GATAAGGATGAGCACCACTCCCGCCATAAGGCATCTGACGGCGCTGAAAGTAAACGGTCCCATGACCGCAACTCCCGCTTTCTGCGCCACCACGGCGACGCCCCATATCAATGATGCCAGCGCGAGCAGAAGCTCGTACCCAAGGCTGTTTTTCTTCTGTTCCATTATGCTCCGGTGATCCTAAGTGATAAATGCAGGGCCCGCGTAAGGCTTCCGCCTGCGGTCCGGCATACTGTATAAATACTGTCAAAATTCAAAACAGCTGCCTTCCTGACAGAAGGCAGCCGCTGTAACATCATTTCCTTAAAGAAGCAGCAGGCCGTGCTCTTTTGCGTAATCGCGCACGTCCTCGGGCCATACGGAGGACTGGATCTCTCCGATATGAGCCTTCCTAAGGAAGAACATACATATTCTGGACTGGCCGATGCCGCCGCCGATGGTGTAGGGAAGCTCTCCGTTCAGAAGGGCTTTCTGGAAGGGCAGCTCCGCTCTTTCGGGGCATCCTGCCTCTATCAGCTGTCTCTGAAGGCTCTCCTCGTCCACCCTTACGCCCATGGATGAGAGCTCCAGGCCGATATCCAGGATCGGATAATAAACGATGATATCGCCGTTAAGCTGCCAGTCATCATAGTCGGGAGCACGCCCGTCGTGGCGCTCGCCGGACTTCAGCTTATCGCCGATGCCGATGATGAAGACAGCCTTTTTAAGCCTTGCGATGGTGTTCTCCCTCTGTCTGGGCGTGAGGTCCGGGTAGAGATCCTCCAGCTCCTGGGACGTGATAAAGGTGATCTCGTCGGGAAGTATGGGCTTGATCTCCTCATACTCGCTGTAGATGTACCTCTCCGTATCCCTGAGGGCCGCATAGATAAGCTTGACGGTGGTGCGGAGCGTCTCGATTGTCCGCTCCTCCTTGTCGATTATCTTCTCCCAGTCCCACTGGTCCACATAAATGGAGTGGGTATTGTCGGTGATCTCGTCCCTTCTGATGGCGTTCATATCGGTGTAAAGACCTTCCCCGTAGGAGAAACCGTATTCCTTTAAGGCCATACGTTTCCACTTGGCAAGAGACTGGACGATCTCGATGGGGTCATCGGGATGTTCGATGGCATCGAACTCAACGGGCCGTTCGACGCCGTTAAGATTATCGTTTAAGCCGGTTCTCTTTTCTACGAATAACGGGGCTGAAACTCTGGTAAGATTAAGACGTCTTGCCAGCGCTTTCTGGAAATAATCTTTTACTTGTTTGATGGCTATCTGCGTGATCTTGAATTGTTTTTCACTGGAATATCCATCCGGCACAACGATCCTCATGTCCGTCTCCTCCTTCTTATCATATTTCTGCGGGTTTTATCATAACTTCCGCCGTTTGATATTTCGATATTATATACCAATACGCATCATAAACGAATAATTGTACCTGCAAAAATTCAATTTAGGGCGTGCGAAGCGCCTCTTTTTGCAGGCTCAGCCTGCAATTCATTTCAGGTCCGTAGGCGCGAAGCGCCTCTTTTTTGCGGGTGCAACCCGCAAAAAAGAGGCCGGAAATATTTCCGGCCCCGAAAAACTCTTTTTCAATTACAGGTCGCAGTTGTTTACTGTCCTGGGGAAGGGCTGTACGTCCCTGATGTTGCCCATGCCCGTTATATACATAACGGCACGCTCGAAACCGAGTCCGAAGCCCGAATGCCTTGCTGAACCGTACTTCCTCAGATCCAGATAGAAATCGTAGAGCGACATATCCATCTCAAGCTCTTCCATACGGGCTTTAAGCTTGTCGTAGTTGTCCTCTCTCTGGCTGCCTCCGATGATCTCGCCGATGACGGGAACGAGGCAGTCGCAGGCTGCTACGGTCTTTCCGTCGGGATTCAGCTTCATGTAGAAGGCCTTGATATCCTTGGGGTAATCCGTAACGAATACAGGTCTCTTGAATACCTGCTCCGTGAGATATCTCTCGTGCTCGGTCTGAAGGTCGCATCCCCAGTAAGCCTTGAAATCGAAGTTGTCGTTGTTCTCCTCGAGGATCTTAACGGCGTCCGTGTATGTGATCCTGCCGAAGTCGCTGTTTACAACGTTGTCCAGTCTCTCCAGGAGCCCCTTGTCGATGAAGTTGTTGAAGAACTCCATCTCTTCGGGAGCATTCTCCAGCACATACCTGATGATGTACTTGAGCATCGCTTCTGCGATCTCCATGTTGTCCTCAAGATCCGCGAAAGCCATCTCCGGCTCGATCATCCAGAATTCCGCCGCATGTCTTGTCGTGTTGGAATTCTCCGCCCTGAAGGTGGGGCCGAAGGTATAGATGTTCCTGAAAGCCATGGCAAAGGTCTCGCCGTTCAGCTGGCCCGATACCGTAAGGTTTGTGAGCTTGTTGAAGAAATCCTGTGAATAATCCACGTTTCCTTCAGCATCACGGGGAACGTTGTTCAGATCCAGAGTCGTTACCTGGAACATCTCGCCGGCGCCTTCGCAGTCGCTGCCCGGTATGATGGGCGTATGCACGTAAACGAAACCGTTCTCCTGGAAGAATTTGTGGATGGCGTAAGCCACCAGCGATCTTACCCTGAATACGGCCTGGAACGTGTTCGCACGGGGACGGAGATGGGAGATGGTCCTCAGATACTCGAAGGAATGTTTCTTCTTCTGAAGAGGATAATCCGGAGTCGAGGGTCCCTCTATCGCGATCTCCTTCGCCTGGAGCTCGAAGGGCTGCTTGGCTTCGGGTGTAGCGACAAGCTCTCCCTTTGCGATAATAGCTGCGCCTACATTGGTCCTTCTGATCTCGTCGAAATTCTCCATGTCGTCGTGGAAAACTATCTGCAGGGGCTTAAAATACGTGCCGTCGTTAAGCACGATAAAGCCGAACGCCTTTGAATCCCTGATGCTTCTTACCCAGCCGCTTACCGTGATCTCTTTTCCGATGAATTCGTCTGTCTTTTTGAACAGATCTCTGATCTCAATTGATTCCATTGCTTTTTCCTCTTCATTAATGATGTAGATTTATGTTACTGTGCATTTTCCGGTGTTTTTATAAGGAAATAAGCGGAAGGATCGTATCCGCTTCTGCATAGTTTTTCACAGTATTGTTTATTATAGGTACATAAAGGTTTATGTGTCAAGAAAAACAAGGCTTCCCTTGTTGTATGATGCCGATTTTAGTGCTAATCTAATAAGGCGGAAAGCCAAAGAAACTGTTTGAACTGCGCTGAGGAACAAAAAACTGCCGTGCAGTTTCCCAACTGACCGGCAGGCATGAAAAATGCGCCTTCAGGGGCTCGAACCCTGGACACCCTGATTAAGAGTCAGGTGCTCTTCCAGCTGAGCTAAAGGCGCTTGGCGATAACGCAAATGTTATTATATATTAGCCATTTTTAAATTGCAACTGTTTTTTATATGCGGAGTTGAATAAATGTTTAATGACGAAAACAAAAAAGACCATAAGGCTCATTATTTCCGGCTGGGGCTGTACATCACTCTGCTGTTTATTGTACTGCTGATATGCTACAACCTGTTCGGAAACTTCAGCGTCACCAAGGCTGCGGTGAAGTCCCTCTTCACGGCGGTATCGCCCTTCCTGTACGGCTTTATCCTGTCCTGCTTCCTCATACCGCTGTCGAAGCGTATAGAAAAGTTCGTATTCTATACGATAACCGGCAAGGCCGCGCCTGCAGAGCTGGGTCAGAAGAGCTGGAAAAAGGTCATCTCCATAATCCTTACCTATGTCATCGTTATAGGCATCGCTGTCATCATCCTGGTGGTCATCATCCCCCAGATCGCGGAGACCATCTCCTATTTCATCGCCCATTCCGGGGAGATGTACAAAAATACGATGAATGCAGTGGATAACTTTGCGAAGGATCATCCCGACTGGGATCTTACCTTCCTTACGAATTTCGTTCACAAGGATCTGAAGGAGATATTCACCAACGCCAGCACCTATATGAACAGCATCATCCCGCAGCTGTACACCATAGGAAGGTCGGCGCTGTCCTTCTTCTATATCCTGATAATGACGATCATCCTCTCCATATATTTCACCTGGGACAAGGACAGGATCCTCCGGGGCATAAACAACGTTTTCGAGGCCTTTATACCGGACGAAAACCTGCCGAAATTCCGTGAGATCACGCAGAACAGCGGCCACATTTTCAACAGGTTCCTCATAGGCAAGGCCATAGATTCGCTGATAATCGGCATCATCACCTTCGTGGCGATGAACATAATCGGCTTCTGCGGCGCCGCCGGCTTCAACCGGTACAGCCTGATACTCAGCCTTGTGGTGGGCTTCACCAACATGATCCCCTACTTCGGCCCCATCATCGGCGCCATACCAGGCGTCATCCTGCTGCTTTTCGTCAATCCCTGGTCGAGCCTCATCTTCGCCATCATGATACTGTGCATACAGCAGTTTGACGGCAACTTCCTGGGGCCCAAGATCCTTGGCGACGCCACGGGCCTGGCCCCCATCTGGGTAATTCTTGCGATCGTTCTGGGCGGCCACTTCTTCGGCGTGCTGGGCATGTTCCTGGGCGTGCCCGTTATGGCTGTGCTGGTATATCTGCTTCACGAGTGGACTGCCTGGAGGAAAAAGAAAAAGGCCGGGGAAGCCGTTTCTGATGATGCCGTCTACGCGCCACCCGCCGCTGAAGATGCCGCCGCTGCGGCCGATGCGATCGTGAATGATGTGATCGAAACTAAAGAAGACTGATATAAAAAACAGGATCCGGGCAGACGCCCGGATCTTTTGTTTTACGGTCTTTTCGCGATGACGCGGCATATCTTTACGCCCTCGCTCCTGAACCTGTCCTCATATTCAGTTGTGATGTTATCGGGATCCGAATCGCCGAGATCGTATGTCATCTCTTCTATGATCCATCCCGACCGTTCGATCTCTTCCAGAGAAAAATCGAAGAACACCCTGTTGTCGGTCTTAAATACTATATCCCCGTCCTTTTTAAGGATCCTTTCATACCTTTTCAGGAACTGCTCCGAAGTGAGGCGCCTCTTAGCGTGCCTGTCCTTCGGCCAGGGATCCGAGAAATTGAGGAATATCCTGTCTACAGACCTCTCCTCGAAAATGTCTTCGATGCGCTCGGCATCGGCCCTTATAAGACGGACGTTTGAAAGATCCGTTCCCTCTTCCTCCATGCGCCCGATGCGCTGTACTGCCCTTATCAGTACACTGGAGAATTTTTCGATCCCGACAAAATTGATGTCCTGATCCCTCGCGGCCATCCCGGCAAGGAATTTCCCCTTGCCCATTCCTATCTCGATCCGCAGCGGGCGGTCGTTGCCGAATGCCTCCTGCCAGTTTACCCTGTGATCCTTTAAAAGGTCCCAGTCATATTCCCGTG
>JAFRYJ010000002.1 GCA_017437705.1 Lachnospiraceae bacterium | reverse complement strand
CGCCACCTATACAAAGGCTGTGGATAACGGCACGTATAAATATGTAAAGAACAAGGGCCAGGACAACGAGATCGTTTACACCGGCGAGGACGCTTTCAAATACGATGCGGTAGGATACGGCCTCTGCCAGTGGACCTACTACACCAGGAAGGCAAAGCTGTATCAGGATGCAAAAGCAGACGGAAGATCGGTCGGAAACCTTTACCTTCAGCTCGAGCACCTTTATAATGATCTTAGCGCAAACTCATCGTGGAGCACCCTTGCAAACGGGCTTAAAAATGCAAAATCGGTAGATGAGGCGACAAATCTTTTCTACGGGATGTACGAGAGAGGCAGTACCCAGAGCCTTGAAGCACCCGCGGCGAGAAAGAACAACGCCCAGAGGTTCTATCAGAAATTTGCAAGGTATTATCAGTAAACAGAGGTAATTCACTTGAACGGCAGGAAGTTTGATGTAAAGAAGACAGCGCTTATTGTTCTTGTAATGGCAGCGCTGATCGCGGTCATCATGCTGATCGTAAAATTTGTTAATAAAAGGCAGGAGACCATCCACGTGGAGAGCGGAGTGTCCTATATTGAGTCCAGGGAATCCGTGCCCACGGAAACGGTAAAGGCCGAGATCCAGGAGCAGATCCATAAAAGGATGATGGCGCAGCTCCAGAAAAAGCTTAAGCAGATCGAGAACGACGAGATCAGCGTATGGACGCTTTTCGACGGCGTCATGGTAATGGGCGACTCAAGGGCCAGCGGTTTTTCCGTATACGGCCTCCTGACGGAGAATCAGGTTATAGCCCATAACGGCGACGCCATAGTATCGATATTGCCGGAGCTGGCCAATATAAAGGCCTACGACCCTTCGATCCTGGTACTGGCCTACGGCCTTAACGACGTCTGGAACGGTTCATACGAGCCCGAAGAATTCGCCGAAAAATATAAGGAGGTCATCATCCAGCTTAAGGACCAGCTTCCCAACACCTCCATTTATATAAGCTCCATAATGAAATGTACGGCTCCCGGCATACAGAGAAACGCCAATGCGGCCAGGATACCGGAGTACAATAAGGCTCTTAAGGAGATGTGCGAAGAGAACGGCATCGTATATATAGACAACGATGCGATCGCCGACGAATACGAAGACCTGTTCTACGATGACGGCGTTCATCAGGCCAAGCCTTTCTATGAGATCTGGGCGAAGAACATCATCACCACGATCTACAGCGAGCAGGCAAAGGAACAGGAAGCAAAAGAGTATGGGGAGTTGACGGACAGTGAGCAGAACTGAAGGTAAGACCTCGCATTTATTAATGTATATTGAGATGGCGGTGGTGATCGTCATCATCGTTGTTCTTCTTCTTTCAAACAAAAAGCCCGCCGACAGCAAGGCGGATTTCGATTCGATGAAGGAAGCCGTGGTCTCGGCTGCGGATACATCGGTAATGGAGGAGGCAGGTACACAGACGCTGAAGCGTCTTTACGGCCTCGATGCGTCGGATTATGACGGCGTTGTCCTTTATACGCCGTCATCTGCAATGGGAGCGGAAGAGCTCCTTCTTGTGAAGCTTAAAAGCGACGACCAGATGGATACTGTTTATGCCGCGATAATGAACAGACTGGATACGCAGCTCAACAACTTTGAAGGCTACGGCGCAGAGCAGACCGAGCTTTTGAACAGCGCACTTATAATCACACAGGGGAATTATGCGCTCTTGTCGGTAGGGAAGGATAATGATGCCGTAAGAGCCGCTTTTGATAAGGTTTATTAACGGGAGCAACAATGAGTTTAAGCAGCCTGCAGTTTATTTTTATCTTCTTGCCGCTGGCATTCCTGCTGTATTGCTTTATACCGCAGAAATATAAATACATAATACTGTTTGCTGTCAGCCTCTTATTCTATGCATGGGGAGGCCTTAATTCTCTGTGGCTTCTTCTGGCCTGTATCTTATTCACATTCGTTTCGGGACTTTCCATTACAAAATGCAGAAAAGCAGGCGATCACCGCTTTGCGAAGATCTCGTTCATCATTGCCGTAGCCGGCAATGTTCTTATCCTGTGCCTTTATAAATATGTTTTCGACGAAATGCCCATAGGCATTTCTTTCTTTACGTTTTCGGAGCTGTCCTATCTATGCGACATATATCTGAGGGATATGGATGCTCCGGCGAATCCTCTTGATATGGCCCTTTACGTATCATTCTTCCCGAAGGTGACGTCCGGGCCCATCGTTCAGTTTAAGGATTTTAAGGATCAGATCCACAAGGCAAAGGTAACTTCCATAGGAGTCGAGAGAGGTGCTTATTACATCATCATCGGACTCTTTAAAAAGGTGTTGCTGGCCGACAGGCTGGGCGCGGCCTTTACCGCAATAACTTCTGCGGGAACGCTTTCAGTGGGAGGGGCGTGGCTTGGCATGATCTTCTACAGCCTGCAGCTTTATTTCGACTTTGCCGGTTACAGCGACATGGCCATAGGCGTCGCCAGCCTTTTCGGATACAACTTCAAAAAGAATTTCGACAGGCCCTATACGTCGGAGAATATTCAGGTATTCTGGAGAAAATGGCATATATCACTGGGTGAATGGTTCAGGGATTACGTATATATCCCCCTTGGAGGAAACAGGGGCAGCACCGGATTTCAGATAAGGAACATGGCCGTCGTCTGGATACTCACGGGAATCTGGCACGGCAATTCCTTCAATTTTGTTTTATGGGGGCTCTGGCATCTCGGCTTCATCCTGCTGTACAGATTTGTCCTGAAGGATGCATATGACAGGCTGCCGAGAGTTGTAAGGATCCTTCTTACGGATCTTGTGGTCTTTGTGGGATGGGTATTCTTCTTCTCGAAGAGCGCAGGAGCGAGCTTCAGTTATCTGGGGACCCTTTTCTATTCGTCAGCAGGCTTCTTCAACGGTATATCGGGATTCGTGTTCGCCCAGTATTTCCTGCTGCTGGCAGTCGCGATCGTCTGCTGTACGGGCGTTGTAGACAAGCTGGATAAAAAGCTTTCATACCAGATGGGTAAGACGGGAACGTACTGTTCCCTTGCAATAAAGGCGCTGCTTCTGTTGTTCTGCATCGCCGAGATAGTAAGTTCCACATACCAGACGTTTTTGTATTTCCAGTTCTAATGAGAAAACATGAAAAAGAGCAGTACCAAAGATCCAGTTAAATATGCAAAGAAGTATTACTACAAAAGGCTTGCCCAGATGCTGTTCATCTTTATCGCATTCTTTTTTGTGGTCAATCTCATTGTGCCTTCAAGGGATTTTTCTTCAGTGGAGAACAGAACGCTGCAGAAGAGGCCCGGCTTGAGCATCAGGGATATGAACACCGGCAAGTATTACGAAGACTTTGCATCATATTATTCCGATCAGTTCGTCTTCAGGGATTCTTTCAGGAAGCTTACTTTCAATGCGGAAAACCTTTTCGGAAGAAGGGAATTCGACGGCGTTTATGTGGGCAGCGGCGGATATCTTTTAAGTACTCCTACGGAGCCTGATGTTCCCGCTGTCAAGGGTACTGTGGATTCGCTGAACAGGTTCTCGGAGAATTATAAGGATCTCGATCTTTATATAGGAATAGTGCCGGGAGCATCATCCGTTTTAAGCGACTGTCTGCCCGGCGGAGTCAGCCTCCGTGACCAGAGGGAGGACATAAAGGAGATCTATTCCCGTATCGACGATAACATAATGAAGGTAGACATGGCCGAGGCCCTTACGGGTCACGCCGATGAAGATATCTATTACAAGACCGACCATCACTGGACGAGCTACGGCGCATATCTGGCATTTCAGGCTTTCGCGGATGATGCGGATCTTGAAGAAACGGAATATAATGTATACCCCGTAACGAAGAGCTTCAACGGCACGCTGTCATCGAGGACGGGAGATTACAAGCATTCAGATACGATCGAGATCTACACACCTGTGGAAGAGATCAATTACTATGTAACATATACGGACAGCGGAGAGGAGTCCGCCAGCATATATGTTTCGGCAAAGCTTAAGGAGAATGACAAATATCAGGTCTTCTTCGGCGGCAATCATCCCCAGGTGGATATAAAGACCACGGTGAACAACGAGAAGAGGATCCTCATATTCAAGGACTCCTATGCAAACTGCTATATCCAGTTCCTGCTGCCGTATTATGAGGAGATCATCATGATCGACCCCAGGTATTATTATGGGAATGTGGATACGATAATCAAGACAAAGAACATAACAGACGTCATGTTTTTATACAGTGCGGATACCATTTTGGCGGATAAGTCTCTTTCCAGCACCATAAATGCCGTTTTTGAAGACAATTCAGAGGTAAAACTGGAAGATGAGCCATAAATACCGCTAAAATGGAGGCGAATGACCTGAAATTTTGTAAATTTTACTTGAATATGAATGCAGTTCCCAATTTCTGCCGGCACCCATGGTGATTTTGTACAAATTTCAGCGGCTTTAAAATTGCTTTTTCAAAGCATTATTATCAGTTTTCAATAAAAATCGTAAAATATCCCCGATTTGACAATTAATAGAATAATTTGTTAGAATAAGTCACTGCGCGGCGGATGCCTTCTTCCATCTGCCGCAAAGAGGTGACTATTTTTATGATAAAGAAGATATTTGCATTTGTTATGTCAGCAGCTCTACTGTCCGGCATTTCTTTTGCCGGCATAAATATCGTTACGTATGCTGTTGAGACGGATGAACAACTTAATATGGAAGAAGAGATCGCCGACCGCAATGCAGATAAGGATACGCCTGCGAATCCTCCGGCAACGCTTGACGGAGAGGATCATGTTATTACAACATCCCCTGTAAAGCCTGCCGTTTCCGATCTTGAGGATCTGGGAAGACCTTTGCTTATAGGCATGGAAAATATGTACTCAACCATGGAAGTGAAAGCCGTTCAGGAGGAAGCGCAGCCGGAAGAAATATCCGATGAATGCAGCAATATGATCATCTCCTATGTAGATCCCTACCTTAATATCAGGGATCAGGGAAATGAATCAGGCAAAGTGGTAGGCATCATGCGTCCCGGCACTGTGGCGACAGTGCTGGAAAAGGGTGAGACCTGGTCGCTGGTGGAATCCGGAAGCGTAAGAGGATATATCTGCAACCGCTTCATTAATTTCAAGGATTCTCCTGCAGTTATCAGGAGTATCGGCGTGTCAAGGTGTCCCGTAGCAGAGGAGATAAGGATCGCGGAGCCTGAGCCCGAAACAGAGGCACAGACGGAACCGGAAGAGACAGAAGCACCTGCACCGGAGACAGAAGCACCCGTACCGGAAACAGAGGCACCTGCGGAAACGGAAGCTCCTGCAGCGCAGGCGGAAGAGCCTGCATCATCAGCAGATGTGTCAGAAGATACGGCAGATGCAGATGAACCTTCCGATGAAACTGAGACCGAGGCCTCTGAGCCCAGGCTTCTGTCGGAGTATCCGACTTACGGATGCAGCGCGACGGAAGATGAGGCATACCTGCTCGCGTGTCTCGTATACTGCGAGGCCGGAAACCAGAGCTACGAGGGTCAGAGAGCCGTTGCAAATGTTGTTGTAAACAGGGTAAACGATTCCAGATTCCCCGGCACGATAACTGATGTTATCTATCAGCCAGGACAGTTCAGGTCAAGGAACGATTACGTCCTTAACAGCGTTATGCAGAGCGGACCGCCCCAGAGCTGTATCGATGCCGCAAACGATGCGATCGCAGGCGGAAACACACTTGGGAATTTCATGTTTTACGCAACTTCCGTAAACACTTACAAGTACACCGATTATAAGACACTGGGTGCACATACCTTCTACAACAGATTCTGATAAGACGGACCGGAGTTATATCCGGTCCTTTTTTATTTCAGCATCGATAATTGCCGTGGCAACCTTACTGAGCGCAAGTTTTGCCGGCGCACCATGAATTGTTATCTTATCATTGACAATACTTTTTTTTACTGGTATATTACTTTAAGTCAGCTGATGTGGCACAGTCGGTAGCGCACCTCATTGGTAGTGAGGAGGTCACGAGTTCGATTCTCGTCATCAGCTCTGGAAGCACCTTAAAAGGTGCTTTTTTTCTTTGTTCAGGTTCCCCTAACAAAGAAAAACCTTCCCTGCCGGGTTTTGATATTTAACAGTAAAGAGTCTCAATTGACATTGAAAAACCGCTTTGTTAAAATATTTACAAATAACGTTTAAAGGGGGAGTTGGTATGGGAAAGATCATTGGTGACGGTATTACTTTTGACGACGTTTTACTTGTGCCTGCTTATTCAAAGGTCACGCCAAACATGGTCGATGTAAGTACGAATCTTACGAAAAAGATCAGGCTGAACATTCCTTTAATGAGTGCCAGCATGGATACGGTCACCGAACACCGTATGGCTATCGCGATGGCCAGACAGGGCGGCATTGGCATAATTCATAAGAACATGTCTATCGAGAGACAGGCTGAAGAAGTCGATAAGGTAAAACGTTCGGAAAACGGCGTTATCACCGATCCCTTCTCACTTTCACCCGACAATACTCTCGCAGACGCGGACGACCTTATGGCGAAGTTCAGGATCTCGGGCGTTCCCGTTACGAAGAACGGCAAGCTGGTGGGCATCATCACGAACCGCGACCTCAAATTTGAAACGGATTTCACGAAAAAGATCAGCGACTGCATGACATCCGAAGGCCTCATAACGGCAAAGGAAGGTGTTACGCTGGAGGAGGCAAAGGAGATCCTGGGCAAGGCGAGGAAGGAAAAACTCCCCATAGTCGATGATGATTTCAACCTTAAAGGCTTAATTACCATCAAGGACATAGAGAAACAGATCAGATACCCCAATTCCGCAAAGGATGACCAGGGAAGGCTGCTTTGCGGGGCCGGAGTGGGGATAACCGCCAATATGATGGACAGGATACAGGCTCTGGTGGAGGCAAAGGTCGATGTAATCGTTATTGATACGGCCCACGGACATTCCGAAAATGTGCTTCAGGCAGTAAGAAACGTCAAGGCCAGATGGCCGGAGCTTCAGGTCATCGCCGGCAACGTAGCAACGGGAGAGGCCACAAAGGATCTCATCGAAGCAGGCGCCGATGCGGTGAAGGTCGGCATCGGACCCGGATCGATCTGCACGACTCGAGTCGTGGCAGGCATCGGAGTTCCCCAGATAACAGCCGTCATGGACTGTTACGAAGTCGCTAAGGAATACGGCATCCCCATCATCGCCGACGGCGGCATCCAGTATTCCGGCGACATAGTTAAATCGATCGCAGCCGGTGCAAACGCCTGCATGATGGGTTCGATCTTTGCGGGATGCGACGAAAGCCCCGGCAGCTTCGAGCTTTACCAGGGCAGGAAATTCAAGGTATACAGAGGCATGGGTTCCATTTCCGCAATGGAAAGCGGAAGCAGCGACAGATACTTCCAGGAAGGTGCAAAGAAGCTGGTTCCGGAAGGAGTCGAGGGACGTGTTGCATACAAGGGCTTCGTTGAAGATACCATCTTCCAGTTTATCGGAGGCCTTAGGGCAGGCATGGGATACTGCGGTACGGAGACCATCGAAGAACTCAAGGAAAACGGAAAGTTCATAAAGATCTCCGCAGCATCGCTTAAAGAGAGCCATCCTCACGATATCCATATTACAAAAGAAGCACCTAATTACAGTGTAAACTAATGATCCAAGGCGTATATCCCCGGATATACGCCTTTAATCGGGAGTACGGATGAAAAAGCTTTTTGCCGCTTTAACTTCACGAATGTTCCTTGTACTGCTCGTGATCATGCTCCAGCTGGGCTGGCTCATGATCACCTTTACGCTGCTGCAGGGTTCATACGAGCTGATAAACATCATCTCGACGGTGATCGCTATTATCGTGGCGCTTTTCATCGTAAATAAGTACGATAACCCGTCGTATAAAACGGCGTGGCTGCTCCTCGTCCTCATCCTCCCGTTCCTCGGCATCACTTTCTATATCCTGCTGGCAAACAAGCGCCCCATGAGGCGCATGAAGAACAGGATGCTGCCGGAGATTGAAGCGACGGACAGCTTCAAGATCCAGGACGGCGAGGTCCTGTATCAGATGGAAAAGAAGGACGTCCATCTGGCGTCACTCAGCAAATATATTCTTAATACGGCCAGGGATCCCGTTTTTGCGGGTGCGGACACGAAGTATTATCCCTCCGGCGAGGCCTGCTACGAGGATATGCTGGCGGAGCTTAAGGGAGCGAAGCACTATATATTCATAGAGTATTTCATCATAGCCGAGGGCTCGATGTGGGCCACCATCCTTACGATCCTCAAGGAGAAGATAAAGGAAGGCGTCGATGTACGTGTTATTTATGATGATTTCGGCTGCCTGAAATACCTGCCGAGAAAGTATTATAAAAAGCTGAACGAGATCGGCATAAAGACTATAGTTTTTAACAAATTCTATCCCGTATTTTCCGTTATCCAGAACAACAGGGACCACAGGAAATTCTTTATAGTGGACGGCCACACGGCCTTCACAGGCGGCCTGAACCTGGCCGACGAATACATCAACAGGATAGAAAAGTTCGGATACTGGAAGGACGGGTGTATAAGGGTAAGGGGCAGCGCCGTCTGGCCCATGACTCTTACTTTTATCTCCATGTGGAATTCCTGGTCTGAAAACAGGCTCACGGACCTTAACCAGTACAGGCCGGAGGTGCATAAAAGCCTTGCCTTCGGAGGGCCGGGGTTCGTTCAGCCCTATCAGGATTCGCCCATAGATGATGAGCCCGTAGGCGAGAACATCTATCTGAACATCATTCAGAATGCCGTAAAGTACGTGTATATTTTCACGCCGTATCTTATAATAGACTATAACTGCATCGAGTCTTTAAGATCTGCGGCGAAGAGGGGCGTGGACGTAAGGATCATTCTCCCGGGGAAGCCGGATAAAAAGATCGTTTACGGCGTCACGAAATCCTATTTCCACGACCTGCTGGAAGCCGGCGTAAAGATATATCTGTACGGGCCGGGCTTCATCCATTCGAAGGTCTTCGTGTCGGACGACAAGGTGGCCACCGTCGGTTCCATAAACATGGATTTCAGGAGTCTTTATCTGCATTTTGAGAACGGCGTTGTGCTTTATAATACACTTTCCGTGGCAGACGTAAAGAAGGATGCTCTGGAGACCATCGCGGTCTGCGACGAGGTGCCGGAAAACTTCCGTGACGGCCTTGTATGGGGCCTTATAAGTTCGGTATTCAAGGTGCTGGCGCCTATGATGTAGAATAAAAGCAGCCTTCCGGTCAGATAAACGGCTGCATATCAATGTCGGGTATAAGAGCAGATAATGGGGATAATGCGGTTCTTTTTAAGAGGCTGTCCCGGAGACGGGCGGCATCATTGCAAAAAGAATAATATTCACAGAGTCTGCAGTATGCTAATATATAAACAATAATAGTAAAAAGGAGTACAGGTATGATCTATTCAAAGGAAGTAAACCTGATGTGCCCTGTAGCCCAGGGCGTCCATCACGGAGCTGCTCCCATACCTCAGGAAGGCAGTTGGACAAAGGTCCGGGAAGTCAGCGATGTTAACGGCTTCACACACGGCATCGGCTGGTGTGCGCCTCAGCAGGGAGCATGTAAAATCACACTTAACGTAAAGGAAGGCATCATCCAGGAAGCTCTTATAGAGACCATCGGATGTTCGGGAATGACCCATTCGGCAGCTATGGCTGCAGAGATACTGCCCGGACTTACCATCCTTGAAGCACTTAACACAGACCTTTTATGCGATGCCATCAATACAGCCATGAGAGAGCTTTTCCTCCAGATAGTTTAAGGCAGGAGCCAGAGCGCATTCTCAGAGGGCGGTCTTGCGATCGGTGCGGGACTTGAAGACCTCGGCAAGGGTCTCAGGAGCATGATCGGCACCCAGTATGCAACACTGGAGAAGGGTCCCAGATATCTTGAGATGACAGAAGGCTATATCACCAGCCTTGCCCTTGACGAAGACGGCGAGATCATCGGTTATACCTTCGTTAACTTCGGCAGGATGATGGATTTCATCAAAGCAGGCGACGATGCAAATACAGCTCTCGAAAAAGCCTCCGGCAAATACGGCAGGGTTGCTGATGCTGTTAAGATCATCGATCCCAGACGCGAATAAGGGAGGGTGAGAACATGGCATTATTTGAAAGTTATGAAAGAAGAGAAAAACAGATACTTGAGAAACTGGCTGAGTACGGCATCAGCTCCATCGAGGAGACAAAGGCCATAACAGAAGCTGCCGGCATGGACGTTTATCATACGGTTGAGGGCATCCAGCCCATCTGCTTCGAGAACGCAAAATGGGCTTACACCGTCGGTGCAGCCATCGCCATCAAGAAGGGCTGCAGGAAGGCATCAGACGCCGCAGCAGCCATCGGAGAAGGCCTCCAGGCATTCTGCATCCCCGGTTCGGTTGCCGACAGAAGAAAAGTTGGTCTCGGCCACGGCAATCTCGGCAAGATGCTCCTTGAAGAGGATACCGAGTGCTTCGCATTTCTCGCAGGTCACGAGTCATTCGCAGCTGCAGAAGGCGCTATCGGTATCGCCACAAAGGCTAACCGTGTAAGGCAGAAACCCTTAAGAGTCATCCTTAACGGCCTCGGCAAGGACGCTGCCAAGATCATCGCCAGGATCAACGGCTTCACATTCGTTGATACGGAGTATGACTATCATACAGGCGAGCTCAAGGTCCTCCTTGAGAAGGCATATTCAGACGGCCCCAGAGCTCTTGTAAACTGCTACGGCGCCAATGACGTTCAGGAAGGCGTTGCCATCATGTGGAAGGAAAATGTTGATGTTTCCATCACCGGCAACTCGACCAATCCTACAAGATTCCAGCATCCCGTTGCAGGCACCTACAAGAAGGAAAGGATCGAAGCAGGCAAGAAGTATTTCTCGGTTGCATCAGGCGGCGGCACGGGACGTACGCTTCATCCCGACAACATGGCTGCAGGCCCCGCTTCCTACGGTATGACCGATACGATGGGACGTATGCATTCTGATGCACAGTTCGCAGGATCATCATCCGTTCCCGCCCATGTTGAGATGATGGGCCTTATCGGAATGGGCAATAACCCCATGGTAGGAGCAACCGTTGCAGTTGCAGTTGCAGTTGAAGAGGCTGCAAGAGAAGGCAGATTCTAAGGAAATAAAGCCGGGCTCAGAGCCCGGAACGTTTCCGGATATGAAGATCAATGGCCGGATCAGGAGATCTGATCCGGCTGTTATCTTATTTAACTGTGTGGAACTGCGGCAGGATCAGGGCAAAGGAGATCAAATGGAAGACATCAGGAAATACCCCACGGATGATGAAGCAAAGGAGCTGATCATCAGTATCGGAAAAAGGATGTACGAAAGAGGCTTCGTCGCATCAAACGACGGAAATCTGTCATGCAAGGTATCCGATACGGAGATCTGGGCGACGCCCACCGGCGTGAGCAAAGGCTTTATGACGCCGGAGATGCTTATAAAGACAGACCTTTCGGGCAATGTTATCGAAGGAGACAGAAAACCCTCCAGCGAGCTTAAAATGCATTTGAGATGCTACGCCGAGGATCCGGAGATCACGGGTGTAGTTCATGCGCATCCGGAGTTTTCCACAGCCTTCGCCTGCGCCGGACTCCCTCTCGATTCCCGCGTACTGGCTGAGGGCATCGTTCAGCTGGGTTATGTGCCCTGTGCGCCCTTCGCCCTGCCCGGAACGCAGGAGGTGCCGGATTCAATAGGGCCTTTCATTAAGGACCACAATGCCGTTTTACTGGCCAATCACGGCGCCCTTACCTGGGGATCCTCCCTTATGCAGGCTTATATGAGGCTGGAGTCCCTGGAATTCTACGCAAAGCAGATAATGTATACCAGGTACATTATGAAAACGGAGAGCTGCTTTACGGAAGATGATGTGGACAGGCTTATAGATATAAGGGAAAACCGCCTCGGCATCAAAAAGGGCGGAAGGCCTTCGTAGGTACGGGTCATGAAGGAAGTAAAAATTTTTACCGACGGCGCCGCCAGGGGCAATCCCAACGGACCGGGAGGCTACGGCGCCATACTCGAATACACGGACAGGGCAGGAAGGCTGCATAAAAAAGAGATCTCAAAAGGCTATGTGCGGACCACCAACAACAGGATGGAGATAATGGCCGCCATCGCAGGACTTGAGGAGCTGAACCAGCCCTGCAGCGTTACTCTTTATTCGGATTCAAGGTATCTGGTGGATACCTTTGAAAAGGGCTGGATAGAAAACTGGCAGAAGAAGAACTGGAAAACTGCCGGCGGAAAAGAAGTAAAAAATATAGACCTGTGGAAACGCCTGCCGTCGGCAATGGAGACCCATGATGTGAGATTCGTCTGGGTGAAGGGTCACGACGGTGACGAGCACAACGAACGCTGCGACGCCCTGGCAACGGGGGCCGCGGACGGCGATACACTCGAAACGGACGAAGGTTTCAACGAAAAAGAGGACTTGTGATGCAGTTTCCCGAAAGTTTCACTTCGGAAATGAAGGAGCTTTTAAAAGACGAATATGACGCTTTCCTGGAAAGCTATAAAAGGCCTGTGGCTTCGGGAATAAGGGCAAACACCCTGAAGACCGGGAGGGAAGAACTTAAGAGCCTTCTCGACGGGGATCTGGAAGAGGTGCCCTGGTGTGAGAACGGGCTTTTTTCAGGTACCGATTCAAAATACTCATCAAGCCCTTATTATTATGCGGGCCTCTATTACATCCAGGAGCCCTCAGCCATGCTTCCCGCAGCCATGCTGGCACCGGAGCCGGGAGACAGGGTCCTTGACCTCTGCGCTGCTCCGGGAGGAAAGAGCACGGCCCTTGGAGCATATCTTAAAGGACAGGGAGTGCTGGTATCAAACGATGTCAGCCCTTCACGTGCACGGGCCCTGGTAAAGAATATGGAGATATTCGGCATCAGGAATTCGGTAATAACATGTGAAATGCCCGAGAAGCTTGCGGAAATATTCCCAGAATACTTCGACAGGATACTGGTGGATGCTCCGTGCTCCGGAGAAGGCATGTTCCATAAAAAGCCTTCCATGACGGAATTCTTTAAGGAGTACGGACCGGAGTATTACAACAGTCTTCAGAGACCGATCATCCTTAATGCCGCACGGATGCTCAGACCCGGCGGCACCATGGTCTATTCCACGTGCACATTCTCAAGGCTGGAGAACGAGAGCACAATAGACTGGCTTCTCGAAAACATGCCGGAATTCGAAGTGGTGGAGATGAAGAGGATGTGGCCCCACAAGGTACGGGGAGAGGGCCATTTCGCGGCGCTTTTGAGAAAGAACGGAGAAACGGAAAGAAAGCCCGCGGTCAGTGAAACGGCCACAGGATCGGATATAAAAGAACTTAACGACTTCCTGGGAGAGTACGGGATAAGCTGCAGCTTTTCCGGGGAACCCAGAAGGAACGGAGACAATATAAGCATCATCACGGAGGCAGAGCTTCCGGAAAAAGGCCTCCGCATACTTAAAAACGGATGGTATCTGGGTAAGACCGTAAAAGGCAGGTTCGAGCCCTCAGAAAGCTTTGCCATGGGGCTTGATGCGGAAAATGCAGAAAACAGGATCTGTCTTGATCCTGATGATATACGAGTTACGAAATACCTTAAGGGAGAGACCCTGGATATCGCCGGATCGGCGATGTAGGGGTACGCCCTTATCTG
>JAFRYJ010000049.1 GCA_017437705.1 Lachnospiraceae bacterium | reverse complement strand
TCATAACATCACAACAGCCGCAGTTCCTTTAGGAGCTGCGGCTGTTTCGCATTTCAAATATTCTGTGAATCGTGGCAGCAGGTGTGATCGTGATCCCCGTGGCTGCAGTCATGATCCCCATGGCCGCAGTCGTGTTCTTCATGGCCTTCGTGATCATGATGATGGCATGTAGCATCACCGATCTCGGGAAGGGTACCGTCGAGCAGCGCCTGTACCGCTGCATCCGTATCGCCTTCCGCCCCGGCATAAAGGATGATGCCCGCATCCGCCAGCGCATACTGCGCGCCGGGTCCGATGCCTCCGCAGATCAGTACGTCTGTGCCTGATGCCTGCAGTATTCCTGCAAGGGCCCCGTGACCGATACCGTTCGTTCCGATGACCTGTGTATTAACGATCTTTCCGTCTTCTATATCATAGAGCTTGAACTGCTCCGTGCGCCCGAAATGCTGAAAGACATTTCCGTTTTCATATGTGACCGCTATTCTCATTGTTCTCCTCTTTTAATAATTTCTCATCTTCTCCGCTCTCTTTAAAAGAAACTCTACTTTCTGCTGGAGCTCTTCCGAAAGCGGCTCCCCCGAAGCATAACACTCCAGGGTCTGATCGTTATTCTCAAGCTGTTCGCGCTCGCCCAGCTTTCTGACCAGCTGCTTTACGGTGCCGGCGTTGCCGTCCACCATCTTTACATCATCGGGCACCAGCTTTTTTATGATGTCCTTGAAATATGTGAAATGGGTGCATCCCAGGACGATGGCGGAGAACTCGTTCATATCGTGCCTGTCAAACAATGACCGCAGATAGTTTTCGGCATCATCGCCGAAGTTGAGGGATTCTGCCAGTTCAACCAGTCCGGGAGCAGGCTGCAGAACGACGCGGCCGTCCGGATCGTATTTCTCCAGCAGGTTTTTCATCTTATTTCCGCGGACCGTCACGTTGGTGGCCAGCACCAGGATCTTACCGTCGGGATGATCCTCCATGGCGGGCTTGACCGCCGGCTCCATGCCTATTATGGGAATATCAAATTCCGAGCGCAGCAGCTCGATGGCTGCGCTGGTGGCCGTATTGCAGGCGACCACTACGGCCTTGCAGCCCTTCTCCGTTAAGAAGGTGACGGCTTTCATGGCGAAGCCACGTATCTCATCAACGGTCTTTTCGCCGTAGGGCACGTTCTCCGTATCCGCATAAAAAACAAACTCCTCGTGACGGAGCCTGTTCATTGCATCATATAAGACCGTGAGCCCGCCGGCTCCGGAATCGTAAACGCCTATCTTCATGGTCTCTTCCTTAAGCTTTCCATTCAAGTCGGTGCAGCTTCCCCGTCCCCTCAAGGCCCGGGAAGCCGTTCTGCCGGAGCGCCTCGTATAAAACGACGGCCACGCTGCTGGCAAGATTCAAAGATCTTACGCCCGGCCCCATGGGGATCCGTATGCAGCTCTCCCTGTATTCCACAAGGATCTCCTCCGGTATGCCTGCGCTCTCCTTCCCGAACATGATGTAGCATCCGTCGGGGTAGGTTACGTCGGCGTATGTACGCTCCGCCTTAGTTGTTGCCATAAAAAGACGGCCGGAGGCCCCGGGATTCCTTTCGATGAAATCTTCGAAGCTGTCGTAGATCTCGTGATCCAGATCGTCCCAGTAATCCAGTCCGGCTCTTTTTAAATTCTTTTCGCTGAGGCGGAAGCCCAGGGGCTCGATAAGATGGAGCCTGGCCCCTGCGGCAACGCAGCTTCTTCCTATATTTCCGGTATTTTCCGGTATTTCGGGTTCAAGAAGCACTATATTAATCATTCGGGCAGATGGGCCTTTACAAAGGCCTCCATACGTCTCATGGCTTCCTCCAGCTCCTCCAGCGAATACGCATAGGATACACGGATGAAGCCCTCGCCGCAGTCGCCGAAAGCTGTGCCGGGCACGACTGCCAGCTTCTGTTCGTTAAGAAGCTCCTCGGCAAATTTGTCCGACGTCATTCCCAGCTTCTTTATGCAGGGGAATACATAAAATGCGCCCAGGGGCTCGAAGCAGTCGAGGCCCATCTTTCTGAAGGAATCCAGGAGGAACCTTCTCCTCTGGTCGTAGGCTTCCTTCATCATCTCCACGTCCTTGTCGCCGTTGTTCATTGCCTCAACGGCTGCATACTGGGACGTTGTGGGTGCGCACATGATGGCGTACTGATGTATCTTCCTCATCTGGTCGATGATGTTGGCGGGACCCATCGCGTAGCCAAGTCTCCAGCCTGTCATGGCGAAGGCCTTGGAGAAGCCGTTGATAACGACGGTCCTGTCCCTCATGCCGGGCATGTTGGCGATGGAGATATGGCCGCTCTTTGTATATGTAAGCGCTGCATAGATCTCGTCGGAGATAACGTAAAGGTCGTGCTCCCTTACCACTCTTGCAACATCACGAAGGTCTTCCGTCTTCATGATCGAGCCCGTAGGGTTGTTGGGGAAGGGCATTACCAGCACCTTTGTCTTGTCGGTGATGGCAGCCTCCACCTGCGCGCCGCTGAGCGAAAAGTCGTTATCGTCCTTGAGCTCGATGATGACGGGTACGCCGCCTGCCAGCACCGTACAGGGCTCGTAGGAAACGTAGCTGGGCTGGGGGATCAGCACCTCGTCGCCGGGATCGAGCATGGCGCGGAGGGCTATGTCGATGGCCTCCGAGCCGCCGACGGTTATAAGGATCTCCTCTTCATCATCGTATCTGATGCCCAGCTGTCTTTCGGTGTACCCGCTTACAGCCGTTCGGAGCTCCTTGAGTCCGGAGTTGGATGTATAAAAAGTCCTGCCCTTTTCCAGAGAGTAGATGCCTTCCTCCCTGATGTGCCAGGGCGTATCAAAATCGGGTTCGCCGACGCCCAGCGAGATGACGTTCTTGTCGTTGAGCTGTACGACCAGATCGAAAAACTTACGGATGCCCGAAGGCTTGATATCCTTGATCTTCTTTCCCAGTGGATCTCTCATGGCTGGATCAGCATCCTTTCTCTTTCCTGAGCGGGATGAAGTATCGTCCCGTGGTCTTTATATTTCTTAAGCATGAAATGTGTAGCTGTACTTATAACATAATCAAGAGTCGAGAGTTTGTTTGATACGAAGAATGCCACGTCCTGAAGGCTCGATCCTTCAATGATGACGGCCAGGTCGAAGCCGCCTGACATAAGATAGCAGTCGTCTACTTCGGGATAATTGTAGATCCTTTCGGCGATCTTATCGAAGCCGAGGCCTCTCTGGGGGGTTACCTTAACTTCTATAAGCGCGGAGACCTTGTCGCTGTTCTCCAGCGCTTCCCAGTTGATGATGGTGTGATATCCGCAGATAACGCGGTCTCTCTCCATCTCGTCCACTGCCTGTGCAACGTCCTCGAGGCTGACGCCGAGAAGTACAGCTACCTCCTCAAGGCTGATCCTTGAATTCTTCTCCATGATAGTCAGAATTTTTTCTTTCATTGATTGACCCTCTCATATTCTGATAATTTTAATTTTTCAGTATCATCCGGTTTTTCGGCGTACCGCTCCGTATCGTCGGTAGTGATGAATATACGCCTGTTTCCGTCTGTAAAATGTCCTATCAATACGGCGTTTACGCCGCGTTTGTTGCATTCATCGATAAGTCCCACAGGATCGTATGTGGCTGCCAGCATGCTCCCCTTCGACGGGGCGCTGTACAGGTTGATCTCCATAAGATCGCAGAATTCCACGGTGTGCTGCTTTATCGGTATATCGTCCAGGATCACCGTAAAGCCCTGCTTCAGGCTTTCGGCAAATTCCCAGAGGCCTCCGAAGACCCCGGTGTCCCCCAGGGGGAATACCACCGTATCCGGCACGGCTTCCGCCGCCTTTATGTGCTCCGAGATATCCGTACCGCACCACTCACGTGCCCTGTCGATGAATGCATCATCATATCTTTTTAAAAGAGCCGTTCTTTCCCGTTCTATGAGTACCGCCGTGGTCTCCGCCGCGGCATACCCGGTCATAATGATGCTTCTGCCCATTATTCGGACGACCCTCCTTCTGAACCCCCTTCCCCGGCATCAGCCTCGGAAGGGGTCTCCGCAGGAGCCTCCTGTGACTGGGCCTCGGTGTTCGGTTCCTCGGGCGCCGGCGTATCGTCGGCCGGCTCCTCCGGCGCGGGCGGCTCCGTCTCCGGTTCGGGTTCGGGTCCCGCTGTTATATATCTGGGATACGCATGATACGTAGTACTGTTGATCTTTATGGTATCCGTAAGCTGTCCGTCCACATA
>JAFRYJ010000048.1 GCA_017437705.1 Lachnospiraceae bacterium | reverse complement strand
TTCATGGTCAACGACTCCCCTCTTGCAGGTAAGGAAGGCAGATATGTGACATCACGCCATATAAGGGACCGCCTCTACAGGGAGCTGAACACGGACGTTTCCCTGCGTGTGGAGGACACGGATTCCACCGACTGTTTCAAGGTGTCGGGCCGCGGCGAGCTCCATCTTTCGGTGCTCATAGAAAACATGAGGCGCGAAGGCTACGAATTCGCTGTGTCAAAGGCGCAGGTCATCTATAAATATGACGATAAGGGCAAGCGGCTGGAGCCCATCGAAACGGCTTATGTGGACGTGCCCGACGAATTCACCGGTACGGTAATAGAAAAGCTTTCCCTCAGAAAGGGCGAGCTTAAAAACCTGTCGAAGGCCGGTGCGGGAGCCACCAGGCTGGAATTCTCCATCCCCTCGAGAGGCCTTATCGGCTACAGGGGCGACTTCCTTACGGATACGAAGGGCACCGGTGTTATAAATACGCTTTTCGAGGGCTACGAGCCCTATAAGGGTGATATCGCCTACAGACAGACCGGATCGCTGATCGCTTTCGAGCCCGGCGTAACCGTCACCTACGGGCTGTTCAGCGCCCAGGAAAGAGGAACGCTTTTCGTGGGCCCCGGCGTACAGGTCTACACCGGCATGGTGGTGGGCTCCAATCCCAAGGGCGGCGACATCGAGCTCAACGTCTGCAAGACGAAGCACCTTACGAATACCAGGGCGTCGGGCGCGGACGAAGCATTAAAGCTTACGCCTCCCAGGATACTCAGCCTGGAGGAAGCGCTGGATTTCATCGAGAACGACGAGCTGGTGGAGATCACGCCGAAGAACATTCGCATCAGGAAGCGCATACTGGATCACAAGCTTAGGATGCGCGCCGGCAGATGATCGCGTCCTGTTATAGGTAAAACTTAGCTGATTATAATCAGTTATAGGAAAAATGAATAAGAAAATCATTGACACACGGCTCTCTGCGGTACTAGTATCTTATTGTCCCCAATTGCTGAAAGGAGTCAGATAAATGACTTTAAGATCAGGAAAAAGCTTAATGATGATGCCGGGCGCGTACGTGGTTGCCATGTGCGCTTTTAAGAGTGTCAGAAATTAAGCTGTCCGACGGAGACATTAAGGCATAATGCACGGGACCGGATGGCACGCATCCGGTCCTGTTTTGTTGCGGAAGCTTTAATGCATCATCCCTTCGGCACCGGACAAATCTAAAAGATTGGAGAAAAAAAGAGATGGCTTACAAAAGAATACTTACTATCCAGGATATCTCATGTGTGGGGCAGTGTTCACTGACCGTTGCACTTCCAATACTTTCGGCCTGCGGCCTTGAAACGGCCATACTGCCCTCGGCAGTGCTCTCAACACACACCGCCGGCTTTACGGGCTACACCTTCAGGGATCTCACCGACGACATCCCTCTTATAAGGGATCACTGGAAAAAGGAGGGCATCCTCTTCAGCGCCGTTTATACCGGCTACCTCGGCAGCACGAAGCAGATCGAATATGTGAAGAGCATCTTCGACACCCTTCTGGAGGACGGCGGCAAGAGGATCGTGGATCCCGCCATGGCGGACAACGGAAAGCTCTATCCCGCCTTTGATGCGGAATATGTTGAGGAGATGAAGACGCTCATAGCGGAAGCGGACATCATCCTGCCCAACATCACAGAGGCCACCTTCCTTACCGGTATCGAATACAGGGAGGATTACGACGAGGCTTATATTAAGGAGCTTACGGACGCACTTCTCGCAGCCGGCGCAGGCACCGTGGTGCTTACGGGCGTAGGCTTTGAAGAGGGACAGACCGGCGTCATCATCGCCGATGCCGAAGGAATCAGGCACTACAGCCACGAGAGGATCTCCCAGGGCTGCCACGGCACCGGGGACGTTTACGCATCAGCCTTTACCGGCGCGCTCATGTCGGGAAAGGATGCCTTTGAATCGGCTAAGATCGCTGCGGATTATGTTGTAAGCTGCATCAAAAATACACAGGGAGACCCGGATCATTTCTACGGAGTTAAATTCGAGCCGGTGCTGCCCGAGCTCATCGCGAAACTGGCTTAACTATTCAAACATATTAAAAGGAGAACGACGAACATGCCTATCTGTATACCCAACGACCTTCCGGCAAGAAAAACGCTTAACGACGAGAACATATTTGTAATGGACGAGGACAGGGCCACGACCCAGGACATACGTCCCCTTCAGATCCTGCTCCTTAACCTGATGCCCACGAAGATCGCCACGGAGACGCAGTTCGCCAGGCTTCTCGGCAACACGCCCCTGCAGATCGAGCTGACGCTCATGACCACCAGCAGAAAATCCACCCATGTTTCAGAGGAGCACATGCTCAGCTTCTACAAGACCTTCGACCAGATAAAGGACAAATACTACGACGGCTTTGTTATAACGGGAGCCCCCGTGGAGCAGATGGATTTCGAAGAAGTGGATTACTGGGACGAGCTCTGCGAGATCATGGACTGGAGCTGCTCCCATGTATACAGCACTATCCATATCTGCTGGGGGGCACAGGCGGGCCTTTACCATCACTACGGCGTAAGGAAGGAGATCTTCGACAAGAAGCTCTTCGGCGTGTTCAAACACAGGGTCGTCCACAAGGGCTCCATCCTTTTCAGGGGCTTCGATGATGTATTCAACGTACCTCACTCAAGGCATACGGGCATCAACGAGGAGGACCTCCGTAAGGTTAAGGAATTGAAGATACTGGCGGCCAGCGACCTTGCGGGTTCCTATGCGATCTCCACCGACGGCGGCAGGCAGATCTTCATCACCGGCCATTCCGAATACGATCCCGAAACGCTGAGGAATGAGTACTTCCGCGACAAGAATGCCAACCTGCCCATCGAGATCCCCATCAACTATTTCCCGGATGATGACGACACAAAGCCCCCTGTAGTTACATGGAGGTCCAGCGCCAATCTTATGTTCTCCAACTGGCTGAACTACTTCGTATATCAGGAGACCCCTTATCTTATCGATACGATCACTACCATCAAGGAGAAGGCGGGAAAACTGGGATAAGGCCGTTGACTGCACAGCGTACGCGGAGGGAACCAATGAACAGGTCTGTATTTATAGGTGTCCAGGGCTGGGACTATATGCTCGAGAAAACGGACAAAGGCATTCATCTTTTCCGTCACGGGTCCCGGGAGGACGGAGGATACAACGGCGATGTAAGCAAATATCTGCCCGAAGGTTATTTTTCGGATCATGATGCCGCTGCATTTTACGAGTATGTATCAGGCCTGGCGGCACGCAGATGGCCCGACGACAGCGAAGAAGCGGAAAAGGAAAGGCTGGAGCTGGAAGGCATTCTGAAGAATGCAGGCTATACGGCTTAGCGGATACACCTTTCATTTAAACTGCAAAAGAATAATACAAAAAACAAATACCCGGTGCGGGCTGCTTTGTTTTAAGCAGTACGCATCGGGTATTTTGTTTCAGGAAGCTTTGGGTGAGGGAAAAAGTATGATGACCGTTTATTCTGTCGTAAACAGTGCTGTTGAATAATATCTGTCGCCGCTGTCGGGAAGCAGGGCAACTATCACTTTGCCCTTATTCTCCGGCTTTTTAGCCGTCTCTATGGCTGCATGAAGGGCCGCGCCCGAGGAGATGCCCACGGAAATGCCCTCCTTCACTGCCAGGAGCTTTGCGGCCGTGAAGGCATCATCGTTGTCAACGGGGAAGACCTCGTCATAGACGTTTGTATTAAGGACGTCGGGAATGAAGCCGGCGCCTATGCCCTGTATCTTATGTGCACCGCTCTTCCCTTCGGAAAGGACAGGGGATGTCAGGGGCTCCACAGCTATGATCTTGACATCACCGTTCTGCTCTTTAAGGTATTCACCCACGCCCGTCAACGTGCCGCCGGTGCCTACGCCGGCGATGAAGATATCCACTGCTCCGTCTGTATCCTTCCAGATCTCCGGACCAGTCGTGGCCTTATGGATAGCGGGATTGGCCGGATTCACGAACTGTCCGGGTATGAAGCCGCCGGGGATCTCTGCGGCCAGCTCATCGGCCTTCGCGATGGCACCCTTCATGCCCTTTGCGCCTTCTGTCAAAACGATCTCGGCGCCGTAAGCTTTAAGGATGTTCCTGCGTTCCACGCTCATGGTCTCGGGCATCGTAAGTATGATGCGGTAGCCCTTGGCCGCAGCGATAGCGGCCAGGCCTATGCCGGTATTTCCTGATGTGGGTTCTATGATCACGGAGCCTTCCTTAAGAAGTCCTTTCTCCTCCGCATCCTCTA
>JAFRYJ010000047.1 GCA_017437705.1 Lachnospiraceae bacterium | reverse complement strand
TAACCAGTTCGAGCTGTCCTCAGGAGAGAACGTTATCGTTTTCATGCCGGACACTCTTGATGCGGAGTGGCTGGAGGAATACCTGGAAGAGGTGCCGGAGGCAAGGGAAAAGCTCCGCGGATTTACGTATTTCGATAATGCCGTTGCCGGCGGTGCGCCTACGCTGCTGGGCGTTCCGGCAATACTTACGGGTGAAATATACGACAGGACCGAGACCGTCCATATGTTCTACAAGGAATCCTACGGGAACGCCACACTGTTCGAGGATTTTAAGAACAAGGGCTACGATGTAAATATCTACAGCGAGATCAAGTATCTGGACGGTGCCGACGGTTTTCAGATAGACAATGCCGAGACGGGCATCGAATACGAGATCTCTGATAAGTGGGCGTTTACCAAAAGGCTTTACAGGCTGGCCTGCGTATACGCCGTGCCCCAGGATCTGAAGGAGCTCTTCTGGTTCTACGGAGACGATCTGTCGTCGATGCTCACAATGAAGGATGCGGAGGGAGATGTCTATACTCTTGACGATCCCCTGTTCTACGAGCAGATGAATGAAAAGGGCATCACCCTTAACGATTCGAAGGGCACCTTCGTATTCTATCACCTGCTGGGCGCTCACGGCCCCTATACCATGGATGCCGAAAGCAAACGGGTGGGCGAAGGCAATACGGACAGGAAGGAGCAGATCAAAGGCACCTTCAATATAATCTTCACGTACATCGATATGCTTAAGGAACTGGGCATTTACGATGACTGCACGATCATCATCACCGGCGATCACGGCGGGGTCAAGCTTTATCAGAATCCCGCGATCCTTATAAAGAGGCCCGGTGACAACGGCGAGTTCAGGGTGGACAGCTCCCCCGTAACATTTAAGAACCTCCACGCGACGCTGGAGGAGCTGGCAGGGGGCGAGACAGAAGAGCCCGGACTTTTCGATGTGCCGGAGGATCAGGACATCATAAGATATCATGCTGTGGATTCGGACGTGGCACAGAATGTCTTCCCCGAGGATGAAGACGTAATGTCATCCGATTATTCGCTTATCGCCGTACACGGCAACGCCAGGGACCTTAAGGACATTTATGTGGAGCACAACCTGGATCCGGTAAACACCATAGAGCTTAAGCTGAGCGAAGAAATAGATTTCACCAAGGACGACGGAAAGACCTATCCGGCCCTCGGTTCCGCAGAGCCTACGGGCAGATGGGTCATCGGCAACAGCGTACAGTTCGAGCTCGTATTAACTGATTATGAGAGCGGAGATGTTACCGTCCGTGTTGACACGGGCAGAACACTCAACCCTCCTCAGCGCGTGGGCGTTTACCTGAACGGTGAGAAGACCGGTGATTTCGTCTGCAATGAAGAAGAGGGAAGCCTCATGTTCACCGTAAAGGAAGATCAGATAAAGGACGGTACCATAGCCTTCAAGCTGGAGCTGCCCGATGCCGTGAGGCCTTCGGATCTAGACAGTTCATCCACCGACAAGAGAAAGCTTTCGGTAACGATTAAAGACATAGTAGTAAAATAACTTCTTACAGAAACAGTACGGGGAGAGAAGTATGGAGCCTCTGTATCAGGGACTCTTTGCGATAATGAAATGGTGCTATGGCCTTACGGGCAATTACGGAACGGCCATAATACTGTTTACGGTAATCACAAAGATCATACTGCTGCCGGTATCACTCTGGACTTACTACGAGTCCATCAAGATGATAAAGATACAGCCGGAGATCAATTTAATAAAGGCGAAGTATTACGGGCAGAAGGACGTGATAGCGGAGGAAGAGGCAAAGCTCTATAAAGAGAAGCATTACCATCCCCTCATTTCCATCATCCCTCTTATTCTGCAGCTGGTGCTCCTTGTGGGCGTTGTGGGTGCAGTACGTATGGGCATTGAGGATCCTTCCATAGATATGCATATGGGTCCCATAGACCTCGGCATGATCCCCTGCGAGCACGGTCTGTCCCTTATATGGGCGCCGATCGCCGCTGCGCTTTCCGCATGGCTCATGTGTCTGGCGCAGAATAAGAGCAACGTGCTTCAGGCGGAGCAGTCGAAGTTCAACAAGTACGGAACCATGATCTTTTCGGTGGCCCTGTCGCTTTATCTCGGCTGGTTCGTCCCCGTGGGCGTGGCCCTGTACTGGATTTGCTCTAACCTGTTTGCGATCCTGCAGCTGTATCTGATGAACGCTTTCATACGGCCGAGACGGTTCGTTGACTACGAAAAGCTGGAGGAGAGCAGAGCGAGACTGGCAGAGCTCCAAAGCATAGGAAAAAGCCGGAAGGACGAGAATTACGCCGAAAACAAGCGCAGGGAAAAGGAGGATTACAAGAGATTCTTTTCCGTCGTTAACAAGCATATCGTCTTCTATTCGGAGAGCAGCGGCTTTTATAAGTATTACAGGGAGTACATCGAACTGCTGCTTAAAAAGACGAAACTCACCATTCACTATATTACTTCCGATCCGTACGATAACATATTCCAAACGGCGGAGGAGGAGCCACGCATCAGGGCGTATTATATCGGCGAAAACAAGCTGATAACCCTCATGATGAAGATGGACGCCGACATGGTGGTAATGACCATGCCGGACATCGAGAATTATCATATAAAGCGCAGTTACCTGAGGAAGGACATCGAGTACCTGTACGTGATGCACGGCATCGGCAGCAACAGCATGCTGCTGCGAAAGGGCGCGCTGGATCACTATGATACGGTATTCTGCGCAGGGGAGCATCAGGAGCGGGAGATAAGGGAGACGGAAAAGGTATACGGGCTTCCGCAAAAGAAGCTTGTTCCGGTTGGTTATCCGCTTATTGACAGCATGCGTGCGGAATACAATGCGAGGCCCCGTCCGGAGCATGAGAGGAAGCGCATACTCATCGCTCCATCTTGGCAGAAGGACAACATTGTAGACAGCTGCCTCGAGGAGATACTTGAAGAGCTTAAGGACGGTGATCACGATATCATCGTAAGGCCTCATCCCCAGGAGGTGCGCCTCAAGAAGGAGTATATGGAGACTCTAAAGCAGAATTACAGCTCGGAAAATGTGGAGATCCAGACGGATTTCTCG
>JAFRYJ010000046.1 GCA_017437705.1 Lachnospiraceae bacterium | reverse complement strand
GTGCTGATGCATAGCTGCAGCTTCCCGTTGCGTCCTGTCCGTTGAGCATCTTTACGATATCGGCCATGTGGGCAATGGTTGCTCCGTGCAGTCTCATCTGGTCGAGATCTTTTTCAAGCGTCCTGTAAAGAAGCGGTGAATCATGAGTCGTCTGATACTTCCACATCTCTACCGTCTCAGCGGGGATGAATACTTTCTTTCCCGTGAGCAGCGCCTGGCTCAGGAGTCTCGAATAACCGTCATTGCACATTCCTTCGCCGACCTTTTTGATGGTGTCGTTCGAAAGGTCCATAGCCATGACCACATCGTATCCCATAAGTACACAGTTGTAATCCTTGTCAATGGCAAGCTCTGTCTGATATTTCATGTTAAGGTCGGGACATGTGAGAACTTTGTCTCTGTCTGTTCCGCCGGGCAATGTAAGTACCAGCATTTTGGGCTTGTCTCCGAATGATACCGAGCCGCCTTCGCGTGCTTCAAGTTCACGGATCTTTGCCAGGACACGCCTGTACACCTCTTCTACGAGTGCATCGAAATCCATGCGTTTCTCCTCCTTTCCTTTCTTTTTATTAATAGATCGGATCTCCATCCAACAGAACATTCATTGCTATACCTGCGGGAGTTACAAGGAAAGGATTCTTGGGCTTGACTGTCTTTATGCCCGTCTCCTGTTCGATGATTTCCTCCATGCCGGTAAGGCAGCATGTTCCGCCGCAGAGATAGACTGTGTCTATCACCTTGGGATCCACGTACTTTTTAATAATGGATGAGATCTTCTCAATGCAGGGTTTCACTATCGGTAATATCTCTTTATGTCTGGAATAATCCATTTTGATCCTCTCGGCTTCATCAAAATCGATATGATAATTGCCTGCGAGGACAAGAGACAGATGTGTGCCGCCCGTGGGCTCGTCTTCGATCTGCACCACCTTGCCGTTCCTGATGATGGCAAGTCCCGTGGTGCCGCCGCCGACGTCAACTACCACGCCGTTTTCGATCTGGTATACGGAGTTGGCCGCGGTGGGCTCATCCAGTATATTTGTTACCGTGAAGCCGGCCGCTTCGGCAACGTACATGTGAGTACGCTTGCTGCCGTCCGTACCCGCCGGCATGGCAATGGCACATTTCTCGGTCTCGATACCAATACGATCATCCAGTTTTTTCTTAAGTTCCCTGACGATCTGGTTTGCTCCGGAATAATCCACCACTACACCGTCACGAAGCACCTTTGCGTACTTCATCTCTGTAGCTATGGGATTATCCTCTTCGTCCAGCGCCACGAGAACTATATAAGCCGTACCCAGGTCCACGCCGACCTTTATCCTGTCCGAAACAGGCTTAAACGTCGCCGTGACCGACCTGTCGACTCTATCCATATATGCGTCTATGCGCTTGAGATCCAACAATGTGTGTTACTCCTTACTGCGGTGATTTCCTGCGGATGATCCTCCCGAAAGCAGTCCCCTCTATGCCTGCCACCCTTCCTATGTCGGCGGCTATCGTGCACAGGTATCCGGACTGCTCGTCGATATTAACAACAACATCACTCAGGGTCGCAGGGTCTTCGGTCTCGAATCTTATTCGTACCTTTTCCTTATCTTCGAGACCGAATCTGTCCGCCAGTCTTTTGGGCATGGTCACCGTGTTGTTTATAAGCACGGCTCCTCTGTCCAGATACAGACGGCCCTCGGGCCCAATGAGTGTAATAGGTGCTGCCCCCTCCAAGTTTACGGATGATCCCGCGGACGGATCCAGCCCCAGTTCGCTGCAGTCCAGCTGTGTAAGGAAGACCTTCGTCTCCTTTATCAGTGGGCCGTAGACCGGGACCTCCATCCGGGATCTGTCCTTACCTAACAGGGTAACCCGTTCTTTTGAAGCAAACTTACCTATCTGCGCAAGGGGCTTTTCATCATGAAGGAAAGCGCCCTTCCCGAACAAGATATCCTTGTCCCTTTCACATAGAAAAACATGGGCTGGCAAGACTCCTATCTCAACGATCCGAAGATCCAGAAGGGCACTTACTACTTTATCAAGTAGTGTTTCCATGTCTCCTCCTATTTAGTGATTGTAGTCTCCGGCCAGATATTTGCACATCATGATGTGCATTGCGCTAGATGCGCGGTTAAGCTCTTCAATTATATCCGTGCGCTCATATGAACTGCCGTTTTCGTATGCGCTTACAGCTGCTACTTCCGTCTTGCGGATCTTCGTGCGGAGATTATTAAGAAGTGCATAAACTCTGCCGAGATCCTTGCTGGGAAGGAGCATCTGCTTGATGTTGTAAAACTTCATCGGGTTGTGTGAACGCTCGCGGAGCTGTGCGTGGTCAAGTCCCAGCATAGTGGGTTTCTTGAATGCATCGTTCAGGCAGTCCGCCCTCATCATCTCCCTGAAGGTGTTTGCCACATCCTCCAGATCGGCAACGAGCACGTCGTATCCGCCCTTCTCCTCAAGCTCTGTCTGAGCCAGCAGAAGCTCGGCTTCGAGATCATCGAGATAACCTCTGAAAACGATCCTTCTGTGATTCTTTCTTACCAGCTTGTTTCCGTAAAGCTGGGTCATGTGCTCAGGCTTTTCGTTATAGAAAGCACCCGTTTCAAAATCTACATATTTCGCTTTCGGTAATTCAACGGCTCCCGCGGCGCTTCTGCCTTCAGCGGTAACAGGTACGGCAACAGCGGGCCCTTCCACT
>JAFRYJ010000045.1 GCA_017437705.1 Lachnospiraceae bacterium | reverse complement strand
GACGATAAGGGAATAGCGGAGCCGGTGGAGGAAAGGCTCAGGCAGTGGGGCTTCGATACGCTTACCGCGCCGGACCTTAAGGACATCATGGGGAGCTTTGCGGCCTTTGATCCGCATATAGTTCTTATGGACATCTCCCTGCCGTATTACGACGGGTTTTACTGGTGCACGGAGATCCGCAAAATATCGAATGTGCCCATTGTCGTCATCTCATCATCATCGGACAATATGAGCATTGTTATGGCCATGAATATGGGGGCGGACGATTTCATCGTAAAGCCCTTCGACATGACGGTGCTCACCGCCAAGATAAACGCGGTAATACGCCGCGCCTACGACATGAGCGCACCTATGCCCGTCCTGGAGCACGGCGGAGTGGCCCTGAATACCGGGGACAACACCGTGACCTACAACGGAAACAGGATAGATCTGTCGAAGAACGAGTACAGGATACTCTACTGCCTTATGGAAAACCGGGGCCGCACCGTCAGCCGGGAGAAGCTGATGGAGAGCCTCTGGGCCACGGACGAATTCGTGGACGAGAATACACTGACCGTAAACGTGAACAGGCTGCGGAAAAAGCTGTCCGCGGAGGGCCTTGGCGATCTTATAAAAACAAAATTCGGAATCGGTTATATGATTGATTAACGTTATGGAGCTTTTTGGGAAATATCTGCGGAGCAGGCTTAAATGGATCGTGCTCTTCCTGCTTTGCGCAGCCGCCTTTATAATTACATTCCTGCTTTATGATGCGGACAAACGGGCCGTTATCTACCCCGCCTGTATCTGCCTTGCGCTGGGAGCCGCCTTCATGGCCTGGGACTTTGTGTCCGTAAAGCGCCGGCATGATGACATCATGAACATAAAGAGCGCAGCGGCGGCGGTGCTGTCCGAGCTCCCGGCGGGGACCACTATCTATGAGGAGGATCTTAAAAGGATCATCGGCCTTCTGCGGGAGGAGATATCGGACATAAAGAGCAGGGACGAGCTTAAATACAGGGATACGGTGGACTATTACACGGTGTGGGTGCATCAGATAAAGACCCCCATAGCGGCCATGCGGCTGCAGCTGGAGAACGATGATGCCCTTAACGCCCGCCGCCTTTCGTCGGAGCTCACGCGCATAGAGCGGTATGTGGACATGGTGCTCACCTACGTCAAGGTGGAGCACGATGAAAGCGATCTGGTATTCCGTGAGCACGAGCTTTCGGAGATCGTGAAAAAGGCGGTCCGCAGCTTTGCTCCGGAGTTCATCGACAGGAAGATAAGCGTCGAGCTTGACGTGCCGGAAAAGACGGTCATAACCGACGATAAGTGGCTGCTCTTTGTGCTGGAGCAGTTGATATCGAACGCCTTAAAGTACACAAAAAGCGGCACTGTCAGGATATATCTTAAGGATGACGTGCTCTGCATAGAGGATCAGGGCGAGGGCATCGCACCGGAGGACCTGCCCAGGATATTCGACAAGGGCTTCACCGGTTACAACGGAAGGACATACAGAAAGGCCACGGGCCTGGGGCTCTATCTGTGCAAGCGTCTCTGCGGCGACCTGGGCATCGGTATCTCGGCGGAGTCCGAGCAGGGCAGAGGCACGGTGATGATGCTGGATCTGTCCCAGCGCCGCCGGGCGGAATGATCATCCAACAAAAGACGCGGCACTTATTACAAAAATGTAAGATTTGAAGCGGGAAATGTAAGCCGGAACGATGGAATGCATTTCCCGTGTTCTGTATGATAGCATCATAAAGATCCGGAAGGGAGAAATTCAAATGGCTTTACTGGAAGTAAAAGAACTTCAGAAGATATATGCGGCAAGGTTCGGCGGCAGCAGTGTTACGGCGCTTAAAAGCGTCACCTTCCAGGTGGAGGAGGGCGAATACGTGGCTATCATGGGCGAGTCGGGCAGCGGCAAGACGACGCTTCTGAACCTGATCGCATCACTGGACAGGCCCACCGGCGGAAGCATCATACTGAACGGCATGGATCTTACAGATGTAAGGGACCGGGACATGGCTGCCTTCAGGCGCGACAACCTGGGCTTTGTATTCCAGGAATTCAATCTGCTGGACACCTTTACGGCGGAGGACAACATCTATCTGCCGCTGGTGCTGGCGGGAAGGCCCTACAGCGAGATGAAGGAAAGGCTTGCGCCCCTGGCGGAAACGCTGGGGATAACCGATATTTTAAAGAAATACCCCTACGAGATATCCGGCGGCCAGAGGCAGAGGACGGCCGTGGCGAGGGCCGTCATCACGGATCCGCAGATCATCCTGGCCGACGAGCCCACGGGCAACCTGGACTCCCGCGCATCGGACGAGCTCCTTATGCTCTTCCGTGAGCTCAACAAAAAGGGACATACGATACTGATGGTCACCCATTCGGTGAAGGCTGCCAGCACCGCCGGCAGGGTCCTTTTCATAAAGGACGGCGAGGTGTTCCATCAGCTTTACCGGGGAAATGATTCGGAGCAGCAGTTCTACCAGAAGATCTCGGAGACGCTGACTGTCCTCACGGCGGGAGGCGCGAAATAATGGGAAAGATCTACTGGAGGCTTGCCCGGGAGGGCATAGCGAAAAACAGACAGCTGTATATCCCGTTCATCATCACGGCCGTGTGCATGGTGATGATGACCTACATCATGGGCTACCTGGCGTCGGAGGAATGTACAAGCCTTATCCCCGTGGGTAAAAGGACAGTGACCGTTCTGATGCAGTTCGGCATGATCGTTGTGGTGGTATTTTCGCTGATCTTCATGCTTTACACCTACTCCTTCATCATGAGGAGGAGGCAGAAGGAATTCGGCCTTTACAACGTGCTGGGCATGGACAAGAGGAACCTGTCGAAGGTAATCTTCAGGGAGACCGTGATCTACGGCATCATTTCGCTTTTGGGCGGGCTCTTTGCCGGAGTGCTGTTCTCAAAGCTTTTCGAGCTGATGCTAATAAGGATGACCGGCGGTGAGATAACCTACACCCTTCGGGTGCTGCCGGACGTGATGCTGAAGACGGCGGGGCTGTTCCTTATAATATTCATCGTCATTTCGGTGACGGCAACGGTGAGGACCGGGGCAAGCAGCGCGGTGACTCTTTTAAAAAGCGAAAACACAGGGGAGAAGGCCCCGAAGGCAGGATGGCTTCCGGCCCTGGCCGGAGTCTGCATACTGGCGGCAGCCTACTTCCTGGCGGTGACGGTCGATATAACCTATCCCCGGGATGCGCTGAGGAGGTTCTTTATCGCGGTCATCATGGTCATCGTGGCGACGTATCTTATAATGATCGCCGGCTCGGTATTCTTCTGCGGCCTGTTAAGGAAAAACAAAAAATACTATTATAAAAAGGAGCATTTCGTATCCGTTTCCTCCATGGCCTACAGGATGAAGAGGAACGGGGCGGGGCTGGCGTCCATCTGCATCATCGCCACGGTTGTGCTGGTGACGATCTCAACCACCACCTGCCTTCTGTTCGGTGTGAGGGATGTGATGGATAAAAGGTATCCCGCCGACGTGAACGTCTATGTATGGCTCGAGCCCGACGATATGGCGGAGTTTGATACCGCAGCCGTCAGGGACAGGATAGACGGTATCGTAAAGGAAAAGGGCGGCAGCCCGGAAGCTGTTACGGACATGAAATACGGAAGCATTTACGGTCAGATAGAAGATGGCTGCCTGTACTTCAGATGGCTCGACGATGTGAATGTCCCCGTTACGAATGTGTATATCCTGGATTCAAAGGAGTATGAGCGCATCAGCGGCAGGCACATGTATCTGAAGAGCGGAGAAGCTTATATAGTGACGGAGGGCTTCGATTATGAATATGACAGGTTCTGCATAAACAATGAAGAAAACCCGTATCTTACCAATAATGCTGTGACTCTCAGCGTAAAGGCGGCCGAACGGGGCGAGGTCGCGCCGGTGCCGGATCAGGGAGACAGGGGAGACCGCAGGATGTATCTTATAGTTGATGATATGTCAGAGGCCCTGCAGCCCCTTTATGCGGACGGCTACTACAGATACGTGGAGACGATGTGGCTGTACTGCATGGATACCGGGCTTGGTTCCATGGATCAGACGGATATGCCTGATGCGGTGATAGACCTGATGGGTGATATTTTAGCGGAAAATGAGTCCATCCGGGGCTTCGGCACCGAGGGAAAGGAGATCATGGCGCTGGACGCCAGGGCCAACTACGGCGGCCTGTTCTTCACCGGTGTCATATTAAGCGGCGTATTCATCCTGGCGGCGGTGCTTATAATCTACTACAAGCAGCTGTCCGAGGGCTATGAGGACAGGGCCAGGTTCGACATCATGCAGAAGGTGGGCATGACGAAAAAAGAGATCAAAAAGAGCATAAATTCCCAGCTTCTGACGGTCTTCTTCCTGCCCCTTATATTCGCGGGCATGCACCTTCTGTTCGCATTCCCGATGATAAGGAAGATCCTCCTCCTCTTCGAGATAAGTAACACATGGCTCTTCGCCATGACGACGGTGATAAGCTATGTCATATTTGCGGTATTTTACGCCGTGGTATACAAGCTGACTTCAAATGCATATTACAGGATCGTTTCGTGATGATGCTGAGGATCATGCATAAAATGCAGGGGAGGCGCCTTTAAGCAGGCGGCTCCCCTGAACAGGTGATAAAGCCGAAGCGCGGGGCGGGAGAAACTCTCTGACGGAATTCATAATAAATTCACATTCTTTTCAGGTCGGTTTCAGGTTTTCCGTGTAAGATGCTGTCATACAGAACTGAGATCGATGAAAGGAGACAGATCATATGAAACGCATAAAGAAAGCGATCGTGCTTCTGCTGGCGGCATCACTGGTGTTCGGACTGTGTGCCTGCGGCGGCAAAGCGGATGATCCTGAAAATACAGGCGATACTATTGAACAGTCAGAGACCGTGACAGACACGGAAGATATCACGGAGAGTACGGAAAACAGCAAACCGGAAGATCCACCCGGAGAGCCGCCGACTGGCGAAAGCGGCGAGGCTCCTTCAGACGGACAGGGAGGCCCCGGAGGCACACCTCCTGACGGGCAGGGCGGCCCCGGAGGTACACCACCCGACGGACAGGGCGGCTTCGGAGGACAGGGAGGCCCCGGAGGGAGCAGCGCGGACATTGATTATTCCGGCGCCGTGGAGATCGGTTCGGCGGACACCCAGAGCGGGCTTAATTATGACAGCTCTGACTCAGACGAAAGCGCACTGCTGATCAGCACCTCCGATGAAGTGACGATCGAAGATCCCACCGTCACAAAGACCGGCAGTTCCGACGGCGGCGACAGCTGCAACTTCTACGGTCTTAACGCGGCAGTCCTTGTGAAGGACGGCTCCACGACAACGATCACCGGCGGTACGATAACCTCCGATGCTTCGGGAGCAAACGGCGTATTCTGCTACGGCGGGAACGGCGGACAGAACGGGGCAACAGGTGACGGGACCACCGTGATCATCCGCGATACGACGATCACCACCACCGGCAGCGGTTCCGGCGGCATCATGACCACGGGCGGAGGCACCACCTATGCCTATGATCTTACGGTGACGACCTCCGGGCAGTCCTCTGCGGCGATCCGTACGGACAGGGGCGGCGGCCTGGTAAATGTGGACGGCGGCACCTATACTTCGAACGGTCTGGGCTCCCCGGCGATCTACTCCACGGCGGAGATCCATGTTTCCAATGCGGCGCTGGTATCGAATCTTTCAGAAGGCGTCTGCATCGAAGGACTGAATTCCATCGAGCTGACGGACTGCGATCTGACAGCGAATAATACAAAATGCAACGGCAACGCGACATTCTATGACAGCATCATGATATATCAGTCCATGTCCGGCGATGCGGCCAACGGAACATCATCCTTCACGATGACCGGCGGCAGCCTGACCAGCAAAAACGGTCATGTGTTCCACGTGACCAACACCAGTGCGGTCATTACGCTTTCCGGCGTCGAGATCACGAACGAGGACAGTGAAAATGTTCTGATCTCCGTATGTGATGACGGCTGGAGCGGCGGCAGCAACACCGCAGTGCTGAATGCTTCCGGACAGAAACTTTTAGGCGCGGTCCTGGTGGGCAGCAATTCCACCCTCACGCTGAACCTGGCAGACGGTTCCTCCTTTGAGGGGTATGTGGACGGCAGGATCACCAACGCGTCCGGAACCGTAGTTTCTACCGAGGTCGGGACAGTGTCGGTAACGCTGGACGACAGCAGCACCTGGACCCTGACCGGAGACAGCTATGTGACCGAATTCAACGGGAACGCGGCAAATATTATCAGCAACGGATATACGCTGTATGTGAACGGCACCGCACTGACGGGGACAAACTGAGAATGCTGTTTTCATATAAAGTATAAATAGTTATAAAAGAGGCACCTTTCGGTAAGAAAGGTGCCTTCGTTTTTTATGGATCCATTTTGTGCCGGAAAGCATCGCTGCCCGCATCATCTCTCCAGATAATCGCTGTCCACGTAGCCCCACATGCCCAGTGAAGGCACGTATACCCACCAGTATTTATCCGAGTAATTCTCGTAGGAATTACTGTATACCCAGACGGTGTCGCCGTTATATATCTTCCCGGCAATGTTGCCGGGGTCGAAAACGGGCGCGGTCCTCACGGCCAGGAAATTGGTTGTGCCTGCGACGGTCCATGATGTGTGATCCGCCCCGGTGCCGCCGGAGGGCTCCGTGGGAGGCGTCTTGGGAAGCGGAGTCGCGGAAAGGTAAGCCGAGTTTACAAAGCCGTAGATCCCCGGGTAGGGGGAGTAGCAGTACCAGTAATTTGAACCGGTATCGGTGCTTACGACATAGACCGGGTCCCCTGCGCTGAGGCGTCCCAGCTCGTTTGAGGTATCAAAGGTCATGGCGCTCCTTATGGCCAGGTATCCGTGATCCACATTCGCATAATAAACTGTGTATGATGCCGGTACGCCGCCGTAGCCCGTTTTGAACCTGCCGTCCTCTTCGGAGGCTTCCGATTCCTTAGACGAGCCTCCCATGGAATCCGTGATATCTTCTGTCTTAACATAGCCGAAATCCGTGGTATCCATGACGTTCACGTACCACAGGCCGCCGGAGGTCTTCGCGATAAGGACTATGGGGGTGTCTGCGGCCAGCGGCCTCAGAGGCCGTTTTTCGCTGCCGTTTGAATCGTAAAGAGGCGTCTCCGCTGCGGTATACAGGTTGCGGGCCTCGCAGACCGCGGCGGCATCATCTGTCAGATAATGCTTCGAAATGTAGCCCGAAACATTTTCGGATTCGCATAAGACACAGGCATTTTCCTCACCCATGCTTATAAGCTTAAGTTCCGTGCCGTTACCGACGCGGGCCAGGACGGCGGAACCGTCACGGTCCTCGCTGCGGATCACGGCGGGGGAAGATACACCCGTCACGTAAAGGAGACGGCCGTCGGCGCCGGGGGGAAGGGTCTCCCTCTGGGGCTCCGTTTCGGATTGAGCCGTACTTTCCGGAGGCACAGTGCTGTCCATGGGCGTAGCCACGGTATCTTCCGTCTGAGTGCCGTTCGGGATACCCGTCAGTTTTCCGGCCTCGTCCGAGCTTTTGCAGCCCGCGGCCGATATAAGAAGTGCGGCTGCCAGGACCGCACATATAAGCTTTTTCATGATGTCGTCTCCCTTCTTTTCAGGCAGCATGCCGCGCATTCCGGGGAATAAACCTTTGTGAATAAATATTAACATCATCGGTGCAGCCATTCAACGGCTGCGTAAAAGATGAAAAATGCCTCTTGAAAATCGAACATATGTTTGGTATAATCTGAACTGCGTGAACAGGGGCGCACATCTAAGCGGCTGCTGTTCATGGGCATGCAGCGAAGCGGAATACGAATATCCGCTTTATTCAACCCCGATAAATACGGTGACTTAAGGGGAGTGAATTATAATGAACAGAGTCATATTGCATTCGGATATGAACTGTTACTATGCAAGCGTGGAGCATCTTTATCATCCGGAGCTTAAGGATAAGCCGGTGGCCGTGGGCGGAGACCCGGAGAAGAGGCACGGCATCGTGCTCACTGCGGATTATAACGCCAAGAAATACGGCGTCAAAACCGGGATGACTTTAAGAGAGGCATACGACCTGTGTCCGCAGATAACCTTCGTCCCGCCTCATATGGACAGGTATCTCAGATTTTCGCGGATGGCCAGGGAGATCTATGCCGACTACACGGACCGTCAGGAGCCCTTCGGCATAGACGAGAGCTGGCTGGACGTAACGGAGAGCGCGTCTGTCCGGGGCGACGGATATAAGATAGCCCGGGAGATATCGGACCGCATAAAGTACGAGCTGGGCCTTACGGTGAGCATAGGCGTATCCTACAACAAGATATTCGCAAAGCTTGGATCGGACTATAAAAAGCCCGATGCCATAACCACTTTTTACGAGAACGAGCGGGAGACAAAGGCCTGGCCGCTGCCGGCGTCGAAGCTGCTGTATGTGGGCAGGAGCACCACGCGCAGGCTTAAGAAGATCGGCATAAATACCATAGGGGACATTGCCAATGCGGAGGAGGAGATCCTCGTGTCCCATCTGGGGAAGATGGGCTCTGTGCTCAAATGCTTTGCCCTGGGCTACGACGCCTCGCCCGTAAAAAAGGAAGGGGCCTCCGCACCCATAAAATCCATAGGAAACAGCATCACCACCTGCAGGGACCTTTTAGATCTGGAGGATGTAAAGCTGGTGCTCTACGCCCTTTCGGAGAGCGTATCCAGAAGGCTTCGGGAGAACGGCTTTTCCTGCAGGACCGTAGAGGTGCATCTGCGGGACAACAGCCTGTTTTCCTTTACGAGGCAGAGACCCTTAAAACACCCGTCGGACATCACCTCGGAGATAGCGGAGGCGGGAGTCGGGCTGGTGCGGGACAATTACGATTTCAGCCGGCCGCTTCGGAGCATAGGCATCCGTGGCTGCGACCTTATAGAAGGGGAATACTGGGACCAGGGCAGCATCTTCGAGACGCCGGAGCTGCGGGAGAAGAGGATGCTTATGGACCGGGCGGTGGACAGCATACGGGACCGTTTCGGATATTACAGTGTCCAGAGGGGCCTTATGCTAAATGACAGGGGGCTTTCCGCCCTTAACGCCAGGGAGGACCATATAGTGCATCCCGTGGGCTACGACCTTTCGCCTCAGCCGTGATGAGCCCCGCTTCTATAGGGGCGGGCTCTGACAAACTTATCTCAGCGGAGGCAGCGGATAATATACAAAAGATGAATTCTATCCGGAGACGATATCATGAGCTATAAAGTATATGTGGATGTTACGGCCGAATTTTCAAAGGACGGCATACTGCGTCCGAAGAGCATCGTGTGGCTGGACGGCCGGAGATATGAGATACAGAAGGTAACGGATATGAGAAGGGCCGCCAGCCTTAAGGCCGGCGGCGCGGGAATGCGGTATACCTGCATCATAGACGGTCATGAGGGTCATCTCTATTATGAGGACGACAACAGGTGGTTTATGGAGAGCAGGGAGGAAATACCGGAGGAGTAGGGCCTTTTCGGGCAGAGGCATGCCATCAGAAGAACGGTTTGGAGATTACTAAATGAAAAGCACCGGCCCTTCAGCCGGTGCTTCGTTATCATAAATTATAAAAAGAGAAGAAGACGGCCGTATCACTTCCAGTGCTTCAGCTGAGACAGGTATCCGTCATACATCATGCGCCTTTCGTTTTCCGGTGTGTTGTTGGGATCCGGCATATGGGTCACAAGGAAATCGATAAGGGCAGTCTTTGACTTGTACGTAAAGTTCCCATCCGTATAACACCATTTGCAGTAGTCCTCGTTAAAGCTGCCGTCTCTTTCCCGGCTTATCAGGCCGTCCTCGCTTAAGGGCATGCCGCAGCACTGGCAGATCAGCTGCATCGGCGAACCCAGCAGCGTATTTATGGAAACGTCGAACTCTTTCGACAAAAGTTTGAGGGTGTCCGTATTGGGCCGGGTCTCGCCTGTTTCCCAGCGGCTTACAGCCTGTCTCGTCACCATTACGCGTTCCGCAAGCCGGTCCTGTGTAAGACCTTTTTTCTCCCGCAGTTCCTTTATCATATCTTTTATTTCCATCACGTTTTCTCCTTTTTTGT
>JAFRYJ010000044.1 GCA_017437705.1 Lachnospiraceae bacterium | reverse complement strand
GTAAACCTTATCGATCGATAAGGTTTACGCCCTCGGACTGTTTTTTGGAGTTCCTGTTAAGAACATACACGTCCCAGCCCTTTTTAACATAGTATTCCGCATAGTATCTGCTTACAAATCTGGTCCCGCCTGTGATGAGTACTTTTGCCATTGTCTGATCCTCCGTTTCAAAAAGCTTTGTTGACTGCGTGTACCGTCTTACCCTTTATTGTGTCCGTTATTCTGTAGTATCCTTCTTTAACTCCTCCCGGAAGCTCCTGTCCAGCTCCGGGATCTCATGCTTTAATGATACCAGCTTCCCGTCTTTTAAGAAGCAGTGCTTCGACCATGCCGTCGCAGCCAGCTGATCCTTTGTCCTGTTTACTATATTGTAGCACACTTCCAGTATGGCGCCGTTATATTTCTTCACCGATACCTCTATCTCCAGCTCGTCGCCGAATTCCACGTATTTCTTATAATCCACATTTACGGACACCACCGGCGAGCCGATGCGGTATTTATCCTCCATGTCCCTGTAGCTTACGCCCAGCAGGTCCATCATCCCGACGCGGGCCTCCTCCATCCACTTTATATAGTTGGAGTGATGTATTATGCCCATCCTGTCCGTTTCGTGAAACTGAGCCTTTCTTTTGTATGTATACATTCTGTCCTCCCCTGATGCCTTATTTAATGCGCTTCCGCCCTTACGCTTTCCTTTTCTTCGAGAAGATGTTGATCATAATATAGACCGCCATAAGTATAACGATCGATACGACCATTATCATTATCATCTCCGGTATCGTCACGTGATGCCCCAAAAATACGGGATTGCAGTCGATGGACGTTTTTATGCCCTCCACCGCCTCCTTCGGGAATCCTATATCCAGCATCTCCTGAAAGGCTCCCCGCATCAGATGGTTCTTAAGAAGCGACGTGCCGTAGGTGCCCGGAAGGAAGGAAAGAACCTTCTGCAGCCCCTCGCCGAATGATGATATCGGCATGTACGCACCGCATATAAAACCGTATACGCTGCTTATAAGCGTTCCCACTGCCGATGCGGCGCCCTGGGTCTTCAGCGGGTAGCATACGATGCTGGACAGCGCCGTTGCAAACATGCACAGGAGCAGGATGTCAAGAAGTATCGCCAGGATGTCGCCCGACGACAGGTACCAGCCCTTCACCTTTATAAACAGCAGGCCGATGCCGAAGGTCACCAGGTTGACGATCAGTGTGCTTATCAGCGTCGATATGTAATACGAAAGCGCCAGCGTCGTCTTCTTTACGGGCGCGATGGTGATGTCCTTTATGGCGCCCGTTGTCTTGTCCTGGATCATTATAAGGTTGACGCAGAAGGTCACCGTTACACAGGATACAGCCAAAAGCGATGCGATCAGCTGCCCTGCCACCAGCCCGTCAAGAAGCCTGTCCGGGAATAAAATGCCCTCGGGCAGGCCGGACCGGTATGCGTCCCTGAAGATCCCCGCCAGGAATGTGGCATAAAGTATAAGCAGGATCAGGGGTGTTATCAGCGATGTGAAGAACATCCCCTTGTCCTTGAAGAAGAGCTTGCTGTTTCTCTTTATGAGCCTCGCGGTCATATCAGTTGCCCTCCTTTCCTATGCTCTTGCCGGTGACGGCCAGGAAGACCGAATCCATGGCGCCCTTGGTGATCTCGTAATCCTTAAAGAGCTCCCTGTTCTCTACGATCATCTCAGTGGCCTCGGCGGTGTCCTTCACCTCGATCTGCCAGCCGTCTCTGAGGGCCGTCATCTTCCTGTCCCCGGCTGCTCTTTTTGCCTCCTCCTCGGTGATGCCGTAGATCGTCACATAGTCGCCCGAATATGTGTTTTTAAGCATCAGCGGCGTGCCCTCTGCGGCGATCTTTCCGCTGTCTATAATAACGACGTAATCCGCCGGCGTCGCCTCTTCCATGTAATGGGTGGTCAGCAGTACCGTCATGTTCGTTTCTTTTCTGAGCTTATCGATGACGTCCCATATAAGGTTCCTCGTCTGGGGATCCAGGCCGGTGGTGGGCTCGTCCAGTATAAGTATCTCCGGTTCGTGGATCAGCGCCCTGGCAATATCGATCCTTCTCCTCTGACCGCCGGACAGCTTGCCCACGGTGCGGTTCATCAGGTCGCTTATCTGCAGAAGGCTGCCCAGCTCGTCGAGACGCTTTTTCAGTGCATCACCCGTGATGCCGTACAGCGCCGCCCTGCAGACCAGGTTGTCCTTGACCGAAAGCACCTTGTCCAGGACGCACTCCTGGAATACTACGCCGATGCGGCCCTTTATCTCCATCATCCCGGTATCGATGTCTGTGCCGCAGACGTATACCTTTCCTGCGTCCTTTTCCAGCTGCCCGCATACGATGGATAT
>JAFRYJ010000043.1 GCA_017437705.1 Lachnospiraceae bacterium | reverse complement strand
GTCGGACTTCTCGATGGTGGGGCCGGTGATGACAACATCATCCACAAGCTCCAGATCCGAAAGCTTTACCTTTGAGCGCAGTATGCCCATCTGGACCTCCACCTCACCGTTGCGGTTGGGCTTCGAGACGATCCTGCCGGTGGTGTTCATGCTGATGACGCGGACGGCGGTGCCCATAACGGCATCATCCTCCGTGAGGATCTTGCCCTTCCTCTCGGTCTGAAGCTTTTTGCCGCCGGAATACTTATCCGCCTTCTGCCTGAGGCCGCTGCGGATCTTCTCCATCTCGCGGCTGTTTCCGCCGCCCAGCTTGTTGATCTGCTTTATGGCGTAGTCCGCTTCTTCCTTTGCTTCCTTTATGACATCGGCGGCCTCTTCCCGGGCCTGTGCCAGGATCTTTTCCTTCTGTTCCTTTATCTTGTCCTGCTGCGCCTGAAGCTTGTTCTTAAGCTCCTCAGCTTCCCGCCTGGCTTCTTCGGCAGCTTCCTTTTCCTTCTCTATGGCCGTGCGCTTTGCCTCCAGCTCGGCCAGCACGTCCTCCAGGCGGACGTCTTCGGCGTCGAGACGCCTTTTTGCATCATTGATGATGAATTCCGGCAGGCCCAGCTTCGATGCTATGGCAAAGGCGTTGCTCTTTCCCGGTACGCCGATCAAAAGCCTGTAGGTGGGGCTCAGCGTGTCCACGTCGAACTCGCAGCTGGCGTTGGAAACGCCCTTTGTCGACAGGGCGAAGACCTTCAGCTCGCTGTAATGGGTGGTGGCCATGGTGCTCACCTCCCTGATGAGCATGTTCTTTAAAACGGCCATGGCCAGGGCCGCTCCTTCCACGGGATCCGTGCCGGAGCACAGCTCATCCAGGAGCACCAGCGTGCCTTTGCTTGAGCCCTTTATGATCTTTACGATCTGCGTCATATGGGACGAGAAGGTGGACAGGCTCTGCTCGATGGACTGCTCGTCGCCTATGTCGGCAAAGATGTCTTCAAATACGGGCAGCTCCGAGTTGTCGAAAGCCGGAATATGCAGTCCCGCCTGGCCCATCAGGCACAAAAGGCCAGTGGTCTTTAATGACACGGTCTTGCCGCCGGTATTGGGGCCGGTGATGATGAGCATTCTGAAATCCGTACCCAGCTCGATATCGATAGGCACCACCTTTTTCGGGTCGATAAGCGGATGCCTTGCCTTTTTGAGGACGATCCTTCTCTCGTTGTTGAATACGGGCCTGGTGCCTTCTATCTCCTTTGCATACATTGCCCTGGCGAAAATGAAATCCAGCTCCGTAAGGATGTCCTGATTATATTTAAGCTCCTCCGAATACTGCGACGCCTCCACGGACAGCATCTTCAGGATCCTGTTGATCTCCTCGGTCTCCTTTATCTCCCACTCGCGGATCTCGTTGTTCAGCTCAACGATGGCCATAGGCTCTATGAATACGGTGGATCCCGAAGCAGACTGGTCGTGCACCAGGCCGTTGATCTTGCCGCGGCTTGCGGCCTTCACCGGGATAACATACCTGCCGCCTCTCGATGTGACGATGCTCTCCTGCAGGTTCCCGGCCGCCGTCTCACGGGCCAGTATGCGGTTCAGCTCCGTCTTTATCTTCTCGCCGGCGTTTTTCATCTTCCGCCTTATTTCCTTAAGAGCCGATGATGCATCATCCGCCATCTCATCCTCGGAAATAATGCACCTTTTGATCTCCGCCGACAGATGGGAAAGCACCTCGATGCCGTCGAAAAGCTCCTGCAGGCTGTCCGGTCCTTCCTCCTCCGAAGGCTCGCCGCCGTAGGCCTTGACACGGGCCGCTATGTCGATGCCCGAGGCCAGGTCCAGAAGCTCCTTCTGGGAAAGGGCTGCCTTGAGTTCAAGACGCATTATGACGGGTCTCAGATCCCGAAGCCCGAAGAATGATGCCTTGCCTCCCTTATATATGCGCTTCAGCGCATCGGCCGTCTCCTGCTGGGCCTTTTCGATGTCGTAAATGTCCGTCATGGGGAGGAGGGCACGCACCTTTTCCTTCGCGGGCTGTGATGCTGCATGGGCAGTGACTTTTTCAAGTATTTTATTGAATTCGAGTATTTTTATGGTTCGTTCGTTCATCATGGTTAAATTATATCCTGTGGGGAGATTTTTTCACAGCATTATATGTGTCAAATTTCCGTCCGATCGGTATTAAAGCTGCCACCCCTGTGCTATAATCGTTTTAAATTTCCGGCGGTGCCGGTTAGAAAGAGAAATAAATATATGAGAGAGATATCATCCCTCAAGGAGGGGGACCGTATCAGAGAGGTCTACCTCTGCAAAACGAAACTCACGCAGGTGGCGAAGAACGGCAAGAACTATTATGCCCTCACGCTTCAGGACAAGACGGGCCAGGTAGACGGCAAGGTCTGGGAGCTGACGAACGCCATCGAAAGCTTTGAACCCATGGATTTCATCCAGGTGGACGCAACGGTGACGGTGTTCAGGGATGCGCCGCAGCTGAACATCACAAGGGTGCGGAAGGCTTCCCCCGAAGAGTATGATGTAAACGACTACATCCCCGCCACCAAAAAGGACAGGGACATCCTTTACAAAAAACTGATGGGCTACATCTCATCGATGAGCGACCCCCATCTGAAGGCGCTCTGCGAGGAGATCTTCATCAAAGACAGGGCTTTCGCCAGGGTATTCGCTTCGCATTCTGCCGCAAAGATGATACATCACGGCTACATGGGCGGACTGCTGGAGCACACGGTGTCCGTGGCGGACATATGCAGCTTTTATGCGGATCAGTACGAGATCATCAACAGGGACCTGCTGCTTACGGCTGCGCTGTGTCATGACATCGGAAAGACAAGAGAGCTGTCCCCTCTTCCCAAAAACGATTTCACCGACGAAGGATATCTTATGGGACACATCCTCATCGGCATCGAGATGGTGGGGAAAAAGATCGAGGCGGTGCCCGGATTCCCGGAGCTTCTGAAGCTTGAGCTGCTGCACTGCATAGCGGCACATCACGGGGAGCTGGAGTACGGTTCACCCAAGAAGCCGGAGATCATCGAGGCTGTGGCCCTTCATCTGGCGGACAACATGGATGCCCGTGCCGAGACCTTCAGGGAGGCAATGGAGGCCGCGAAGCCCGGCGAAAAGTGGCTTGGATTCAACAAATTCTTTGATACGAACATAAGGATAACGGAATAGGAGGAGCATCATGAAGATAGGATTTATCGGCTGCGGCAACATGGGAAAGGCTATCGTATCGGGCATACTGGGAAAGGGCCTGGTACCTGCGGAGGATATCTATGCATCGGAAAGCAAACCGGAGATCGCTGATGCGGTAAAGGAAAAATTCGGCATCAATACATGCTGCGACAACGCGCTGGTGGCATCAACGGCTGACGTGCTGGTACTGGCAGTCAAGCCCCAGGTACTGCCGGATGTGATACCCGGCATCAAAGACAGTATAAAGGATGATACGCTTATCATCTCGATCTGCGCCGGCAAGAGGATAAAGACGCTGGAGGAGATGTTCGGCCGCCCCGTTAAGCTGGTACGCGTTATGCCCAACACCCCCGCCCTGGTAAACGAAGGCATGAGCGGCTTCTGCATGAACGAAAGAGTCACGGAAGAAGACGCCGCCCTGGCTAAAAGCATTCTGGAGAGCTTCGGCAAGGCCCGCATGGTAACGGAAGACCTGATGGACGCCGTTACCGCACTCTCCGGCAGCTCGCCCGCATATATATTCATGGTGATCCAGGCCATGACGGAATCCGCCGTTTCCATGGGCATCCCTTATGATGATGCCCTGGTCTTCGCATCCCAGGCGGTTTACGGCAGCGCAAAGCTGGCCATGGAATCCGATGATGATCCCCTGCAGCTCAGGATCAACGTATGCTCGCCCGGCGGCACCACCATCGAGGCCGTTAAGGTATTCGAGGAAAAGGGCCTTATGGATATCATTAAGGAAGGCATGGAGGCCTGCAGGAAGAGGAGCAGTGAGTTATAAATCAGAGAGAGCTGTCCGCTCCCTATTCGCGTAGCTCACAAGTACGCGGACAGCTCCTCTGATTTATTAAGTGGGACCAAAAAGTAGGTCTTATTTGCTCACAAGTACGAGAATGCATCCCTTGATCCTATGGCGGGACAGGGATGCAGGTTGTAGTCGCTCACAAGTACGCGGACAGCTCCTCTGATTTATTAGGTGGGAGCTGTATTCAAGTCGCAGACACTCACAAGTACGAAGCGGCCTCAGCAATAAACAATTGCTGCTCCGATTCGCTTTGCTCATAGTCGCGCAATTGTTTTTGCTGAGTCCTTTGTGGGACAGAAATAAACTGTACTGGAGCTCACACAAACGAGGACGACGCCTCTGTTTCTTTAGCGGGACAGGCTGTTTACAGTGTTCAAATATTTAGGAGAGAGCCGCAATGGGTAAGTACTACGAAAAAGATCTTCCCGAAGGTTATAAGGAAGCACTTGTGATCGATGCAAACGACAAACTGCGCACCCGGAAAGCATACATCGCCGCATTGATAACAGTTGCCGTATTGTTCACTGTATTCTTCTGGGTATATGTAATGCCGAGGCTCGATGAGATCCATTCAGCTTTTTCGATCCTCAAATGCGTCGTTTTTATTATTGCCTATTTTGTATACGTCGTCCTGCATGAGCTGACTCACGGCATCGTATACAAGCTATTGACAAAGCAAAAGCTTACATTCGGTTTCAAGCCGCCCGCTGCTTACTGCGGCGTTCCGGGTATTTATACATACAGAATAACGTCGATGGCATCACTTCTGACGCCGTTTACGGTCTACAGTATCCTGTTTATAGTATTGTTTTTTGCAGTGAGCGATCCGTTTATCAAAGAACTCATTTTCGTTTTGTTCGCGCTGCATATAACGGGCTGTATCGGCGATCTGTACGGCCTCGGTCTGTACCTGACCAGGTTTAAAAGTCCCGATGTGCTTCGAAAGGATATGGGGGCCAAACAAATATATTACACAAAAGACTGATCATAACATCACAACAGCCGCAGTTCCTCTCGGAGCTGCGGCTGTTTCGCATTTCAAAGATATTGTTAATCGTGGCAGCAGGTGTGATCGT
>JAFRYJ010000042.1 GCA_017437705.1 Lachnospiraceae bacterium | reverse complement strand
CCACCGTCACCCTGCCGCTGAAATGATCTCTTTCCTTAAGGTCAAAAGCCTCCCTGCTGTCCGTGGAAAACTCCGCTTCACCGTCTCCCATGGAGCATATGAGAGCAATTCCGCCTGAAACGAGATGGTCTTTTATAAATCCGTAAAAAGCCTTTCTGTCATCATCTTCTGTCAGCATATGCAGGACCGCAACAGCGTAGATGAATCTGTATTCTTTACTCAAAATGCCGTTTAAACAGTCAAGTATGAAGAACCTTCCGGTATGCTCAGGGTATTTCATCCTGCAGTACCTGACAGCCTCTTCTGATACATCCGATGCATAAAGATCGTAGCCCAGATCCATTAAGGGTTTTGCGTCTCTGCCTTCCCCGCACCCGATCTCAAGTATGGGCGAATCCTTACCAATGCCGTATTTGACAATGGTTTCGAGAACTGAAGGTGTGGCAGCATCGGCTGACCACTGAAGTCCTTTTTCATGTATGATGCGGTATCTGTCATCATAAGCTTCATAATACTTTTTCATATGGCCCACAATGCTCTTCGAGCATGCTCCGTTGTATTCTTTCTAAGATATGATCGCTGCCGTACTCCCCGCAAGGATAAGAACGAAAACCAGCAGAATGCCTATTCCCGCCTTCCCCATGTAGATGAGGAGCTTTATAACGGATTCTCTTTTGCCGTTCTCATCGACTGTATCCAGGTCGAATATGGAAAGTATCGACAGCTTCCTGTCACGCCGGCTGCCCATAAGCCTTGTCTTTCCGTTGGGCAGGATCCTGCGTATGATCGGATGGTCGTATACGTCTTTTCTTACGCCCTTTACAAAGTATATGAGTACTATAAACAACGCAAGCACATACCATGCAGCACCGTTCAGCGGTACGAATTTATCCATAAACTTCTCGTCGGAGCCCATAGTGATCCATCTGATGACAGCTGCCAGTATCGCAGGCAGGAATACCGTTATAAGTGAACGGAGAACTATGGACAGCCATCTTCCCACCGAATAGAATCTGATCTTCACTGGTACCGGTTCTCCTGTATCATCCGGCTCCATGAATACCGGCGTATTGTCATAAGGGTTCTTAAGTATGTTCTTACCCTCATCTATCACCAGTTCGCCGTCCTGCCTTCGGGCCTTTGAATTTCTGCTTTTCCTGATTATTCTCTTATAGATCGACTCACGGCCGGCGCTCATCAGACCGAAAATGATGCATCCGAACACTGCAGCGCTGTAAAACAGCATTTCGGGGTTCCAGTTAAAAAGGAATCCCATTAAGACGGTCAGCAGTACCGTATATATTAGGGGCTCGATGACCCAGTGGCTCGTCTTTTTATGACGTTCCCGAGTTACTGCGATCCTGCCGGTCTGTCCGTTCATTACGGCAGTCAGCTTACCTGACTTTATAAAATAAGCAGGAAGCAATGCAGGCACCTTATTCAGCTTTCCCGTTCGGACGTTTACGTTGACTCCGTCTGTCTGCAGAACTCTCTGAACTTCCGGAAGGAAGTCCTCCTCGGCTTCAGTTCGGATCCGCACCTCGATATCTTTTTCCGAAGAATCGTTAAGCTTTACACGCTGGCCTGCGATGAATCCGTAATCAAAGGGCTTTGCCTCCGACCAGTCAAAGGGCTCCATGCCGTTTAGGACCATATTGTCAAGCTGCTTTGAAGTATTTACGGCTGTTCCTTCCAGATAACCAGAACATTCGTAGTCCCTTTTATTGCCGTCCCTTGATACGGAAGCCTCCACCGGGCCGTATACTATGCGGTACGGCAGATAGCAGCCGCAAAAGTTTCCCATGGAGGAGACTATGCCCTTCCCTTCGGGTGTGCTTTTGTGATTCTTTCCCCAGTCGAGCATGCGCTCCCTGGCTTCATCAAAAGTTATAAAAAATGGTATGATAAGCTCCGGCAGCTGGGACGGATCCGTAAATCTGCTGCTCAAAAGCTTCCCTCCGCAGAAGCTGCAGGTCTGGGTTGCTTCACCTTTGGGTATTATTATGCTTGCCCCGCATGAAGGACAT
>JAFRYJ010000041.1 GCA_017437705.1 Lachnospiraceae bacterium | reverse complement strand
CTGGCGGTGGCCATGGCTGTGAAGGCCTTCAAGGCCGGGGACGTGTCCAGGATAATCCTGACCAGGCCTGCCGTGGAGGCCGGCGAAAAGCTGGGCTTCCTGCCCGGAGACCTGCAGAGCAAGGTGGATCCTTATTTGAGACCGCTTTATGATGCCCTTTACGACATCATGGGTGCGGACGCATTCATAAGGAATACGGAGAAAGGCCTTATCGAGGTGGCGCCTCTTGCATATATGAGGGGCCGCACGCTTGATAATGCCTTTATAGTGTTGGACGAAGCCCAGAATACGACGCCTGCGCAGATGAAGATGTTCCTTACCCGTGTGGGCTTCGGTTCCAAGGTCATCGTGACCGGCGACCTTACACAGAAGGATCTGCCGGGCGGCCAGCAGAGCGGCCTGGACATCGCCCTTAAGGTGCTTAACGGAATAGAAGGAATAACTACATGCACCTTCTCGAAGATCGATGTTGTAAGGCATCCCCTGGTGGCAAAGATAGTGGACGCCTACGAGGCCTACGAGAAAAAGCATACCGGTCCCGCGGGACAGAAGGGCGGAAAACGTGACAGTAAATCTAAATGAGGATATAAGGCCCGGGTTCGGATTCGATCACGGAGCCTTCCTTGAGGATGTTATAGAAAAGACCCTGGACATAATGGAATGTCCCTACGAATGCACCGTGGAGGTGCTCATCACGGACAGCGAGGGCATACGCAGCATCAATAAGGATGCCCGGGGAATAGACGCTCCCACGGATGTTCTTTCCTTCCCCAATACGGAGATGGCTCCCGGAGATTTTTCCGTATTTGAGGAGCCGGAAAACATCTTCAGCTTCGACCCGGATTCCGGAGAGCTTATGCTGGGAGATATCGTGCTTAATGCTGACAGGGTCCTGTCCCAGGCAAATGAATATGGCCATTCTGTTGAAAGAGAGCTTGCATTTCTGACGGTCCACAGTATCCTTCATCTGACGGGATACGATCACATGACCGACGATGATGAAAGGCAGATGTTCTCCATGCAGGATGTTATATTAAATAAACTATGTATCACAAGATGAGAGGAGAAATGAGTTATGAAGAAGCTGTTATCTTTGGTGCTCATTGCCGCAATGTTATTGTCGCTGACAGCGTGCATCACTGAAGAAGAAGAGAGCGATTCCGAGATCATCACAGAAACGCAGACTGAATCAGAGACGGAGACCGAGACGGAGACCGAGACTGAGCCGGAAACAGAGCCCGCCGAAAAGCTTCCCGAGGGGAAAATGAGAAGCTTTTACACCGGCGAGATCATCGACGAGGAAGTAGGAAGACTCAGACCCTTTGCACTTATGACAAACAATATACAGGATTCCCTTCCCCAGTCGGGCATCTCACAGGCCGAGATCGTTTACGAGTGTATAGTTGAAGGAAACATCACGAGGCTCATGTCCGTTATCCAGGATACGAGGCAGCTTACGAAGATGGGCTCCATCAGGTCCGCAAGACATTACTATATCGACCTGGCCAACGACAACGACGCGATCTTCTGCCATTACGGCTGGTCAATATTTGCCCAGGAGCGTATTCAGAACAATAACATACCTACGATCAACCACAACTCAGTTGCATATTACAGATCAACGGACCGTTATGCACCTCACAACGTTTTTACCAGCGGCGAGCTTCTCGAGCAGGGAGCAGCAGCCATAAATACGGACAGGGAGCTGCCGGAGGATTATAAGAGCCGCTTCGAATTCAATATCGAGGGTGATGTTGTTCCCGACGGAGAAGATGCCACATACGTAGTTATCCCCTTCTCCACAAGAGCCACATTCGACTACAACGCCGACGAGCAGATATATTACAAATCACAGTACGGTTCGCCCCATATCGACAACGAGAACAAGCAGCAGCTTACTTTCAAGAACGGCATCATCCAGTTCGTTACATATGAGCGCATAAGCGAGAAGGATCATCAGGATCTGGGCCTTTTCGGAAAGGGCGACGGATACTACTTCTCGGACGGCAAGTATATCCCCATCACATGGGAGAAGAAGGACGAGAACGACATCACGAGATTCTACACGATGGACGGCGAGCCTCTTAAGCTGAACATGGGCAAGACATATATCGCCCTTTGTCCCATCGATTACGAGATCACCTGGGTACAGTGATGCGGGTGATGCGATAAGATCTTAAACTGTTCCGCAAAAAACCGGAAGGCGGCCTGCGGAATGCACTAAGGAATTCAGATGGCAGAAAAAAAGAAGAGCTCCGACAATTTCATAGTTTCCAGCGGTATCCTGGCCTTCGCGCAGGTATTCGTAAGGATCATCGGACTGTTTTACAGAGTCCCCCTGAAGAGGATAGTGGGCGATGTGGGCATAGGTTATTACGGCTTCACATACGAGATCTATTCTATGATCCTCCTGCTGTCGGCCAGCGCCATACCCACTGCCGTATCGCTTCTCATTTCGAAGCACCTGGCGAATAAGGAATACAAGAACGCCAATTCCATCTTCACCGGTGCCCTTGCCTTTGCCATCAGTATAGGGACACTATTCACACTGTTTGTATTTTTCGGAGCTGACTGGCTGGCCGACACGCTGTACGGCCAGCCGGCAATAGTTCCTTCTTTGAGGGTGGTAGCACCCACCATACTTATTTCCTGCGTCATGGGCGTATACAGGGGCTATTTCCAGGGCAAGAACGCCATGATGCCCACTGCCGTATCCCAGATCATCGAGCAGATCTTCAACGCATTCATAAGTATCGTGGCTGCATACGTCCTCATAATAAAAGGCCCTGCCTACGGCGCGGCCGGAAGCACGCTGGGCACATGCATGGGCGCCCTGGCAGGCTTCATATTCGTATTCATCATCTACAGGCTTTATAAGCCCGTTATCGCAAAGCAGCTGAGAAGAGACAAGACGAAGCTCAGATACACCACGGGATCCTCGGTCACAACGGTAATGAGGACCATGGCGCCCATCATCCTGAGCACGACCATATACCAGATAAGCGGTATCATCGATTCGTCGCTCTTCTCCAAGATCACCCAGTCCATCGGCTATTCAAAGGATGTGACGGCTGGACTCTACGGCATATACAGCGGTGAGTACAGGCTTATCTTCAATGTGCCCATGGGCATAACGTCATCCATCGCCATCGCCCTTATCCCCATGATAACCACGGCAGTGGTGGTGGGAAACAGGGACATAGTCATAGAGAAGATAGAGTCCATCATCAGGCTTACGACCATAGTGGCCATACCCTGCGCCGTGGGTCTTCTTGTGCTGGCGACGCCGGTCATGCACGTGCTGTTCGGACCGGATACGCAGATCGCCATCAACCTTATGAGGCTGGGGTCCGTGACCATCATCCTGTTCTCGCTGACGACGGTTACTACGGCAATTCTGCAGGGTCTCAACAATCTGAGGGCCCCTGTTATAAACTCGGCCATAGCGCTGGCGATACATGTGCTTTTCCTTGTAATAATGCTGGCCTACGCCGATATGAACATCTACGCGCTGGCCTTCGGCGACCTTGTATTCACCTTTACGCTGCTGTCCCTCAACCTTCTGTCGATGTACAAGACGGCAGGCTTCAGGTCGGAGTATCTGAAGACTTACATCATACCGCTTATCGCATCGTTTATCATGGGCGGCATAGCATATTTCATATACAAGGTCCTCTATTTCGTAACACACAGAGAATTCCTGCCCATGATCCTGGCGATCCTGGTGGGCATTATTGTATACTTCATAAGCATCGTCCTGTTCGGCGGTATCGACGAAGAGGAGATGGCACTTCTTCCAAAGGGGCAGAAGCTTGTCCGCATCTGCCGTAAGCTTCATCTTATGTAGGAAAGGGTAAAAATGATATATGATGTGGCTGTTGTAGGTGCCGGGGCTTCAGGAATGATGGCCGGCATCTGCGCGTTAAGAAGAAACAGATCTGTTGTGATAATTGATGCCCTGAAGGTGCCCGGAAAGAAGCTTAAGGCCACGGGAAACGGTAAGTGCAATTATACTAACAGGAATATGGATCCGGGGCTTTATCACGGCCATCACAGGGATTTTATCGAATATGTGCTGGGAAGGTTCGGCAACAGGGAATGCGAAGAATTCTTTATGGACCTGGGAGTGCTGCCCGTTGAGAAGAACGGATATGTGTACCCTGCCAACGGAAGTGCCCAGTATTTTACGGAACTGCTTTTCGGCCATCTGAAAAGGGAAGGGGCTGTTTTCGAGCCGGGGCTTACGGTAACGAAGATCGAGAAGTTCCGGGACCGGTTTTACCTTACGACCAGCGGAAAGCCGGTGGAGGCTAAAAAGGTTAT
>JAFRYJ010000040.1 GCA_017437705.1 Lachnospiraceae bacterium | reverse complement strand
CTTTGACGATATCGTATACGAACACCTCCGAGATCTCCCGGTCATAGTCTTCATAGAAGCCCTTCGGCATACCCAGGACGATACGGGCCCCCCGGTTGTAAAGCACCAGCAGCTGCCCGCTTTCTTCGTCAAAGCTCAGTCCTTCGATCTCGCCCTGCCTTATGACATCATCAAAGGTCCGCTCCAGAGTGACGGTGCAGTTCGTGGCACCGTCCCTGATCCTTGTGCGGTAGAGATGATCGGGTTCGTCATCATCCGCCGTACCGTCGTCTGATGTCATGTAGATGCATCCGTCATGATATGCGATGCCCTGCAGCCACTGGGGCGCAGCCTGCATATGCACTTTGCCCAGATAGGCGCCGGTGTTGAAATCGTATTTATAAAGATATCTGCCGCTCTCTTCACCGACCCAGGAGCACATCCATACGATGCCCGAATCCGGATCCACGGCTATGCCGGAGCACTCCAGCTGGCCGCTCTCCGGTTCAAAAGGGAAGGTACGCTTCAGCTCCAGGGTGTCTCCGTCATAAACGGCGATCTGTATATTCCTGCCTTCACCGTCCATGAAATACTCCGCACCGATAAAGAGCTCGTTATTGTAAACATCGATATCCCCGATGTGATTGACCTCCAGATCAAAGTCCTTAAAGGGATCGTTGTTGACGGCGAGAAGGTTACGGTCCTTATCGTATTTCGCCAGTGTGGCGGAACCGCTCACCCAGTAATGATCCCCTTCGCAGCAAACTCCCTGCCTGCCGTTCACCTCAAATGATGCATTCAGCTCATATTTCGCCGACGGCATCATTACAGCGGTATCGTCCTCCGGCCTGGCCGCGGGACCGCTGTCCTCAGCCTTTTTCCCGCAGCCCGTGTAAAGGCTGCACGATATGAGCGCGCATATGGCGAGCATGCTCATCCGTAATTTAGTTTTCATTCTTTTCCGATCTTTCAAAACCGGCCCTCCGTTTCCGGCAGCATCAGCCCCAGTAAGGCATAAACGTCTGGTACAGAAGTGCCGTTATAAGGCAGACTGCCAGCTCCGCGGCGAATTCCTTGGGCTCGCGCCTGAGGATCCATAATGCCGCAAACCACAGCACAAGCTCCGGATAGTTGGCTATGCGGACACCCTGGAACAGGAACACCGCCTGGGCAAACAACACTCCCAGGATAACGCCGGAAATGACCGCAGCTATCCATCCCTTTCCCTTCGCATACCAGCAGATAAAGGCCATAAGCGGTGATACCACAGTTATGGTGACCCATATCAAGGCGTAGCTTCTCGGGAAGAATCCTGCCCCGAAAGCCGAATAAAGATAATAGGCCGTTAACACTCCCACAAAGAAGAGGAAAACATTTACCGCAGCCCTAAAAGCCGAGCTGCTGTATACGGAGATGCAGACGGCGATAAATATCCATATGCCAAGCCGCCCCAGGAAATTTACTATGTCTATCCTCTGCAGGATGTACGGAAGCTCGTTTACGCCTGTCGTATCCAGCACCTTTGAAATGAGGCCCAGCACCGCGCCGAAAGCGAGGAAGATGAGCGAATAAATTATCTGCTGTTTTAATGAACTGCTTTTTTCGGGTCTTCTGATGTTATCAAGTATTTCCATATCGATCTGTTTCATTTCAGGCTCATTGCCTGCTTATCCTGTAATATGTAAGGTCCTTCTCTTCCCCGAGATACTCCATCTCCTTTTCCGAGAAGCGGTCATACACCATGCCGCATTTTTCCATTATGCGCCGTGATGCATCATTGCCCGTAAAATACGATGCATAGACCGTTTTGAAACCTTTTTGATCAATGAGGTATTCTATAAATCTCTTTACCGCCTCGGTGCCGTAGCCTTTGTTCCAGTAACCTGAGCCTATGCCGTATCCGATCTCGCAGGAATCCTCCGTCTCATCGAAGTACAGGATGATGCCGATAAGCTTCCCTGTTTCCTTAAGCCGTATCGCAAACATGGCGTCATTTGCCGTATACGGCGTGATGTCCAGCTCCGCCGGCGTCTCCGCGTAATTGCAGACGAAAGTCTCCAGCACTCTTTTATCGTGGGAGATGTTAAGGAAATAATCCTCTTTGTCTCCCGGCTTTATGCCGTTTATGATAAGCCTTTCCGTTTCCAGTCCGGCCGTCCGGATCATCATTCCGGGCCATTCTGTCTCCAGGTCAGCGATGTCGACCGCCTTAAACCCGTTTTCCCTGAGAAGCTTTGCAAAAATACCTTCACCCGGTATAAGAGCGCCGGAAAATGTGCCGTCGTATACCTGCTTCACACCGCAGGACGGACTTCTTGACTGCAGCACCGCAAAGTCAATATTCTCTTCAAAAGCCTTCTTAAGGCACAGCTCCGCGCCTTTCCGGAATTCCGCGTCCCTGCTCTCGCCGTCGGTATTCGTAACAACTCCGCCGACTATCTCGCAGGATCTCCGGGGCACGGGCAGGCCTCCCTCCACCTCCGGGCAGACGGGGATCACATCATGACCCTTTAAATATTCCGCCAGCTTTTCATTGTAATTGTCCCCGCCGTTGTATTTGCATTTTTCGCCCAGAAGACAGGCGCTTACCAAGATCTTCATCAGACGATCTCCTTTATCTCCAAAAGATCTCCAACTATATACGTCTCTTTGCCGGTGGGCTTTACGATGCTCCCCTCCGGCAGATACAGGATGCTCTTTATGCCGGCATTATCCGCAGATTCGATGTCCAGGGTCCTGTCACCCACATAAAAGGTCTTTTCGGGTACCAGCCCGTTCTTTTCCACAAGATAATTGATGCCCTCCGGATCCGGCTTCCTCTTAAACCCGTCAGCCGTGGACGCGATCTCGTCGAAGTATTCGTAAAGCCCGTTGTTTTTAAGTATCTCCGGACCCGACGCCCCTCTGTGGGTGAATACGAAATTGCCGATACCCCTGTCCTTCGCAAATTTCAGGATCTCCGCCGCATTCTTTATCGCCCGGATCCGCGGCTCGTTTTTCCTGCTGATCTCTGCGTATCTGTCCTTCAGGTCATCATACAGGATGCCTCTCTCCTTCTCCATCTTCCTGTGGAAATCGCTTACGGAAGTGGTCTTGATCTCATCCATGATGAAGTCCTTATCCAGCTCTGCCCCTAACTCAAGATACGTTTCGTAAAGGCTTTCGACCATTACCTCGTAGGAATCGATCAGCGTTCCGTCCAGATCCCATATAAAAGCCGATACTGCCATTTCCGATCCCCCTCAGCTGTGCTGCCCGGAAAGGTCTATCCAATACCTTTCCAAATATACGTCACGCTCTTCACAGTAAACGGTGGATTCATAAACGCCGCCGTTATTTATGATGGTCCCCCGGCTGCCTTTGTTTCCGGAGACGCAGCAGACCAGCACCCGGTCTATACCCAGGGCTCTGCACTCCGGCAGCACGAAGCCCAGCATTTCGGTGGCATAGCCCTTCCTGCGTTCCGTGGGGCATACCGAATAGCCGATGTGCCCTCCGTACTTTTCCAGATATTCATTCAGCTGATGCCTTATCTGTATGACCCCGACTACCTTGTTATCCGTCTCCCGCACATAGATGTACTGCGTCATGGGAACAAGCCCTGGGGGCACGGTCTCCGGCCTTTTTAAGGCTTCCACCTGGTCCAGCCAGTCCTGCGTTCTGTCAAAGCGGCGCAGTGACCCGCAGCCGTCAAGGGATCCCCCGTATTCCAGGAATTCACTGCGGTAGGCCTGTATCTGCGCATCATATTCCATTGACGGCTCGATGAGTTTCATATGTGTCTCCATAATTAAATGACATCATGACCGGCCGCGGAAAGAAGCTCCATGGCACGGTCGAAGTTTTCCTTTTTAACCAGGATATAGTCCGTGTTGTAGGTGGAAACGGCAAATATGCCGATCCTGTTGTCTGCGAGTATACCCGCCAGCTCCGACAGGATGCCGACAAGAGAAAAGTCCAGTATTCCCTTTATGCGGAAGCCGCGCCAGCCGTCATCACGCTCTGTGGTCTTTTCCGGAGTGTCCTCCGTTCTGCATACCAGCGACAGCTCCTCGTCGGTCCTGCCGATAAAGTAAAAGCCGCTGTCCAGGTCTATATCTTCTGTCGAACCCGTCTTACACACAGTAAGATCGTAAGGCAGTCTTTCAAGTATCATAGTAATTCCCCGCTTTCATTCTCCGCGTTTCATAAACTCTTCGATCCGCTTTATGTCTTCCATGTCCTTTTCACGTCCCAGCTCCCGCTTCATTTCCAGCAGGCCCTGCAGCGTGATCACACGGTACCCGCCGACCGTCTCCGTGCCGTCGTAAAGCCACTCTTCAAAGATCTCGTAAAGCTCTCCGATCCCGAAGCATCTCCTGCCCTCCGGCGACCGCCTTTTAAGAAAGCCCTGCTCCTCCAGCCGGTCCGCCATTTTTGAAGTGCACCCCAGGTCTATGTCCGCGGTCTCCTCCATGACGCCGTGCATCACCATGGCCCCGCCGGCGATGATCCAGTATTCCACCGGGCTGAACGGGAATTTATTAAGTTCTTCCAGTATCTCCTGTTTATTCATTTGCTTCGTAAAACCTGAAAACGCCCGGCTTCCGTGACGTGATCCATCTGTCTTCAGTATCGCCCGGCACCGGCCAGACCAGCAGCTCCGACAGTACAAAATCGATATTCATAAGGGCCGAGGTGTCTGCAACATCACAGCGGCGGAAACCGAAGCACTTTCCCGGGCCGCCCGGGCCTTTGCCGCATGCCTCTATAAGGGGCTTTAAGTCCGGTATCGATGCATCCTCCAGATAAAACATGAACAGGTCCTTAAGTTCCCGCACAAAAGACAGGTCCCGGATCTGCTCCCCGCGGCATATGAAAAGGTCCTGAAGCCTCTTAAACCCCGATATAAAGCCGTAGTCTGACAAGCCTGAAAATATATACATGCCGCGCAGATCGCATCTTTCGAGAGCCGACATCACCGCCTCATCAACAAGGTCCGCAGCCGATACGGTAAGCTTCGGAGTTCTCATATTAAAACCGGAAAGGGTCCGTTCCCAGGGTATCGGCCCGCTGTTCACAGGCGCACCGTCTTCACTTACGGCGATGCTCATATATGCATTTTTCTCTGCAGCCTCCATAAGGAGGTCATATTGTTCCTGATGCATTTTTATTCACCTTCAGAGCGTGATCCAGTATCTCTGCTCGATCCTGCCGTCATCATCCGTAAACTCGTTTTCCAGGACGCCGCCGTTTCTGATGATGGACTTTGCAGAGCCGATATTGTCCTTGTCGCAGACCATCAATACCCTGTCGATGCCCAGCTTCCTGCACTCAATAAGCGCCAGCCGTATCATTTCCGTGGCGTATCCCTTCCTTCTTTCCGTGGGCCTGATGCCGTCGCCTATATGGCCGCCGTCCTTTAAGAGCCTGGCGTTCAGATAATGGCGGATGTTTACGGCGCCCAGCAGCCTGTCCCTCTCATCATCCAGAAGAAAGAATACGGAATCCGGGACCCAGCCCTCTGACGCGGTCTCATGCTCCAGGTTCTCCAGATACCGGTCAAAGTCCACGGGGTCGTCCTTGAAGATCGTCCAGGGCGAGCGGTCAGTATGGTTCTGCTCCTGATCTTCCTTCCACTCGTCGATCATTTCGACCAGCTGCTCTTTATATTCTTCTGTAAGTTTTATCAGCTTAAGAGCCATGTCTCCCCCCCCCACACATATGTCTTATACAGTTTATGCGTGAACAGCCCGATCACCCGATCTTAAAGGTTCAGCTCATAGAGGCTGAACACGGGTATTTCGGCAAGGCCGCGGCCCAGGTCCGCATCGCCGGCATGAGTGAAGCCGTTCTTTTCAAGCATGCGCTTAACGGGCAGATTGTCGGGGACCGCATCGGCCCGCAGCGCCTTATAGCCGCCTGCATCTGCCGTCTGCCTGCAGTACTGCAGGATCTCTGAACCGATCCCCTGTCCGTGCAGCGCCGGATCCACCGCCATTGCATGGATCACCAGATATGAGCCGCGGGGCACGTCCCGCCTCCAGCTGCCCTTCTCATAGTCTCCCTGGGGATCCGTATTAAGCACAAAGGCCCCTGTGATCCTTCCGTCATCGATGCAGATATACTGCTCTCCCGCCTCTGCCATCCTGCCTGCGGAATCCTCCGACGGGTAGATCTTGTATATCCATTTCGGATAGTTGATATGACAGTCGAGCCATCTGACCGTCATGTCGTAAAACTCTCCGGTCTCTTTAACATCTTCTTTCCGGCATTTCCGTATCTCCATCGCTGTCCGTCCTTTTTATGCGGTTACGGCTCACGCCTTAAGATTATCACGGGCTTCGTCGTTGTTTTTGAATATCATGCCCAGCTTTTCACAGGTCTCAAGCTCTGCGCATTCTCCGCAAATCCCGAAGCCCTTTTCCAGAGCGCACTGCCTGATAGGGCAGTATTTATCGCAGTAGGACGTCTTGAGGCCGTCCACACGGCAGCCCTCGCAGTTTATCATTTCCGGAGTGATCGTTATATTGTTCAGCTCCGACCAGAGCTTTGCGACTTTGTTCCTCAGCTCATTATCATTGTTTACCGTCGCCCGGCGGGCTTCACATTTTTCACAGTCCAGTCCGCAGATCGCGATCAATTCTTTCATGTTATGTCCTCCCTGTTATCCTGTATATCCTCTTCGGGCTGCATCTCTGCACCCTTTTTGTCTGATGTTCCCTTTATAAGCACCACCGCCGTTATCACCTGATGCTGATCCATATGGCGGTGTCCCTCATCTCCGAATCCGGCACCGATCTGTAAAAGCTCTGAGCTTCATCATTGGCGGCCGTTATCGCAATAAGGGTGTCGATCCCTCTCTCCTTAAGCTGTGCTCTCAGCTCGTCAAGCAGCATCTGCGCGATGCCCTGATGACGGTAACTCTTTATTACGCATATCCAGTCGAGATACGCCCTTACGGAACCGTCAAAGCGGCTCTTTATCATGCAGCAGTCGATACGGCCCACGACTTTCCCGTCCGTATAGGCAAGAAGAGAGATCGAATCCTTAAACGAATCGTCACTGAAGCTTTTTCTCACGCTTTCGATATATTCGTCGTTTATCTCCCATCCCCAAAAATCCTCTTCCAGTCGGAGATCCTGCTCAAAACGGATAACGTCATCGATCCGTTCTTCCGTGTATGGTCTTATTACTGCTGTCATTTGCCGGCTCCTTTAAATGATCTCTAATGATAGTATTTCTCTATTCCGCCGTAGCCCGTTATCAGTTTATTCTTCCGTGTCTTTTCCACGAAATTCCCGAGCCTCTTCTGAAATTCCTCCGGACGGTCTCTGGCCGCGTCGATATATGCGACCCGTATCCGCCTGTAGGGCTCGGAGAAATTCGTGTAGTTTTCCCAGACGGTTTCGTCCTGCTTAAGCGCCCCGATTATGTCCTCCGGGAACACGAAGGGCTTCTGTATTACGGGAAGGACGGACTCCCTTACCTTCGGATGTATGAGGCCCCGCTCATCCAGCCAGATCAGCCTTTCAATGTTCGGCTGCGAATAGGGGCTGTCCTTTCTTCTGGGGGTAAAGCGCTGCGCGCGGTGGAATTCGTCGGTATGCTTGATGGTGCTGTCTATCCATCCGAAGCACAGGGCTTCCTCCACGGCATCATTATAGGTGATACTCTCCTCCCCCGATCCCTTTATCGGGTAGATGAGCCATATCTCCTCAGCCGTTTCAAAATGCTCCTCGAGAAACCTGCGCCACACGTTTCTGTCGCTTGTGTAAAAAGTCTCTTTGATCTCCATCCCGTCTACCGTTACTCTATGCTTTTGAGCCCCTCGTAAAGCTCGTCGAAGGACTTCATGCCGCTGCACCTGCCGTAGGAGAGCTCCCTGTTGTCACCGAATTCAAGCAGGAAGCATTTTGTAAGCTCTTCCACCGTCTGCTCCAGCGCATTGAAAAACTGCCGGTACGCAAAGCCGCAGGCCGGAGTATCTTCTTCGAAATTGCTTACTATAAGAGATTCAGTTACCTGGTCCAGCGGATACAGCTTTAAATGCATAAGCTCGTGGACGATCACCTCTTCGATATTCTCCTGCTTCGGATTTAAGACGTTCAACATCAGAACGGCCTTCTTATCATCGCAGTCGATTTTAAAGTCCCCGGTCTTCGGCCAGTCCGGATCGTCGATAAGCTCAAGCTTTACGTCCCAGGCGGGCACGATCCGAAGCTTTTTGCAGTATTTATCAAATATGGCCGTGATCTCTTCCCTGTTCATAATGTCCCCCGCGCACCCTTACTGCCAGCTTTTCCACACATCGGGCTGATAGCCCACGGTCGCCTGTTTTCCGTTCCTTACTATCGGCTGCTTCAGAACGTTCTGATTCTCAAACACCTTCTCAGCCTTATCCTCTTCAACGATATACCTGATAAGCGCCAGCAGATCCCGGTCTTTGCAGTCAGGGTCGATCATGTTATCGAGGCCGCCGACGGCCTGCATCACTGACTGAAATTCGCCTTTGCTGAGGCCCTTTTCCTTCAGGTCCACAAACTGAAAGCGTATCCCGCGCTCCTTGAAAAAGCGTTCCGCCTTCCTGGTATCGCTGCTTTTCTTTGTGCCGAAGATCTGTATATTCATTATTTGAACCCCTCCCTGCGGCGGTCACGATCCGCTTTTAAAGACCTGCTGATCACCATTCAGCCCTTTGATAGGGAACGGTGATGGTCTTATAATCGTTAAAAACTTCGTCGCGCTGTTTCCCGCTGTTCCACGTCAGGTGGAAGCATTTCGCAAGCACCTTTACTCCCGTGTTTGCACTCCTTACCTGCATGCAAACGGGGCAGAGTTCAAAATAATTTCCGTTAACGGGCTTTCCTGAGACCGCTGCCTCCCATGCCGGTTCTTCGGGGAAAGCACCTTTCTTTACAGGGTGTGTTTTGCAGGAGCAATAGTATTCCCCGTCTACCTCCCAGGAATCGTGATCCTGATCCCAGTATTCCCTGTAACGCACCTGCTTCCCGCATTTCCGGCATATAAGTATCAGCCTTTCACCGTCATGCAGCCCCTGCCCCAGGAGCTGTATCTTCCGGCGCCTGATGCTGTCAAGCGTCCTCTGCGCATTCCTTCCCCAGGGCCTTAAGGTCTCCTCCGCACTGTTCAGATCCTCCATGTTTTCGAGTTTGGAGGCTGCCGCCGCAGCGGTCATATCACTGCCGTTATCCTTGAAGACCATGGTGATCACCAGGTCCTTTAATGCATCCTGACCTGTTATCTGCTCCGCTGCCCGGACCCGGGCAGCGCCATTGGGCGCCGTCTTTGCGATCTCCAGAAGCACATCCTGATCCTTAATGCCTACCACCGCCTGGTCCGGATAGGCCGCTTTACTGTATACCAGCTCCTTGAGTATTGCCTGATCATGTATCCTGGCAATGGCCTCCGAACACACGAATGGATTGCCCGTAAGAGTCAGTTCCCTGAGGATAAGCGGATCTCCGATCTTTTTTATGGCTTCCAGCTTTACCTCGGCAAGAGGCGCCTCCAGAGCTATCCTTTTAAGCTCCCCGGGATCCGTCGTTTTCTGCACCGAAGCCAGTGCCTTGTCAAGTTTGTTTCTGTCCTTCGTTTTCCAGTTCGCCGAAAACAATCCCATTATCCTGCCTCCGTCTTCACATTCAGGGGTCGTTAACGATACCTGAGCACAGCCGCAAGCGCAGACTGTCACATCTCCTCAATGTCCAGGGATACGCTGTAACCCATGTTGCCCCGCCCGGCCGTTACGGTCTGGCTGATCCTGTATCTCTTATTCGTCTCCGGATCCGAAAAAATGCCGTCGTAATTATATAAAAGGCTTTCATCGCCCTCGATCGATTCTGCCTGCAGAGATCTCACCAGATCCTGATAGCAGTACTGTCCCACAGGCTTTCCCTTCCAGATTATATATGTGCTGCCGGGCGTCTTTTCAATTTCTTTTCCGCATAAGGAGCAGATCATTTTTCATTCCTTTCTCAGGATGCCGTCCTTGCGGGTTCAGATCTCGGGGAGTTCAACATCATCGCCCGTCCGTATGTCTCTCAGATGAAATCCCGCCGGCACATCGTTTATATCCGACCAGCTGATAGTGATGCCGTATTCCTCCGAAATGTCCAGGCCCTTTTCACCGAATCCGTAAACATAGTGTCTGCGGGGGATAACATCTTCGATCAGTGCCGTCTGTTTCCTGGTGACCCATTCTTCATCCTGTGCAAGGTAAGCCTCCTTCGTGATACGTTTGATCGTCGATCCCTCCGGCATTGCCTTCGTCTTTTTCTTTTCCCCGCTGCCTTTGATGTAAACGTCCTTCCATCCGCCGTCTTCAAGGATGCCGACAAAGCTCTCCTTTGTCTTTCCGTCCTTCATGATGACGAACCAGTATGTATTTCCCCTGCCTCCGATACAGTGATCCATTTCATCCCTGTAACCGTGAACGGCCTCAAAGCCGTCGAATTTTCCCACCAGTTCAATAAAACGGTTTTCCATCATGCACCTCCGTGAGAATAAACGCTGCCTTCCCGGGTCATTTCTTTTTCTTTTTCGGCTCGGGCAGCTCCTCATATATGCTTCTTACAAGCTCACACATGAATTCCCTGTTTTCGACATCATCCACCAGAAGCATTTCCCTGGCGCCTTCGTAGGGCAGCTCGTATTCCGCGTCGGGCATCAGCCTGACCGCGGACTTTACCGGCTTTACGAGTAAGCGGTCGTCGTAGATGCCGCCCACTATCTTTCCTCTGTAATAAATGATGTATTCGCCCATCATCGCTCTGTACGATATGTCCTCCAGCTCCGAAAGCTGTTCCATGATATAATCCAGGTATCCTTTATCAGATGCCATTTTCAACCTCTCTGTACGCTTCAGCCGCACTTAAAACCGCAGCTCGAAAATGCCGCCCTCAAAAATAATGTCTCTTCCGTCCTCGTCCTTATAAAAGGACAGCTTTTCCGTTCCGGCCTGCTTAAATCCCAGGGAAAGGAGCAGCCGCACCGAAGGAATGTTCCCCAGCGCCGTTCCCGCCGTGATGACGGGCACGCCCTTTTCCTTCATAAGGTCAAGCAAAACGGAGATGCTCTCCTTTGCGTATCCTCTTCCGTGATGATCCGAATGGAAGCAGTAGCCGATCTCATAGCCCTCCGGCCTTCTGTTAAAGGCGACGTATCCGATGACCGTTTCCTCCAGGCATACCGCATAGAATATATGCTCCGCGCCGCCGGCAAAGGAGGCCCACATGGCTATCCTTTCGGATACGGCAGCATCATCCAGGTCGTTGGGCTTGTCAAATCCCGCATATCCGGACGCCGCCTGATCCGCCCATATCTTCTGTATCGCCTTCCAGTCGCCGGCCTGTATGAGCCGGAGAGAAAGCCGTTCTGTCTTTATCATCTGATGGTCCTCATTGTTTTCTGTATGCGCTGTATCAGGGTTCCCGCATCACCCATGCAAAGGCCTTCGCGGTCCTGATCTCCGGATCCCGGAAATGATTGCCTTCGTTCCACTCCAGGACACAGTCGACACCGTTTTCATTAAGCAGGCTGTTTGCCTCACGGATGCAGCTTCCGACGGAAGCCATTACGGGATTCCGGGCCTTTTCCTCCCTGTCGCCGAGGCTAAGGTACACCCTGTCGGCCCTCAGCTCGTTCGTTTTCATATATGATACAAATCCCGGAAACCACAGGGAGGGTGATGCTGCCGCGGCGCCGGAAAATATGTCAGTCTGATACACTCCCCACAGGGCGAACAGCCCTGCCAGTGAGTAGCCGCCGATATAGTATTTCTTCGCGGGATCGTCCGCAGCAGCCAGGACTTCCTTCAGCGTTTCCTCCGCTCCGCCGCCGAAATCATCATTCCCGAAAACGGCCGGAGCCTTCCAGGGAGACAGGTCTTTGTTCCAGTCCTCCGTCTTTAATGCCACAAGGCGGAAGTCCCTGCCGCACATCTCGCGGATCAGAGAGGCCTCCTTTTCCATTAACGGCAGGTCGTGATCGCCAACCGGCTGTATCAGGACGACCGGCGCATCCGGGTCTCCGTATTCAAACCTTTCCATTGCCCTTTCCCTGCGCTTTCAGATGATCATCTGCTTCCGTAAGTATCTTCTTTGAGTTTTCAAACCGAAGGAGCTTAACAGCTTCATCATAGGAATAAAGGCTTCCGCCCGACAGCTCCCTGTCCGTAAAGACAGGCGTCTGCCCCTCATAATATCCCAGGAAATATATCACTTCCTTTTCCGCATCCTGGCCCAGCGGGATCCTGTAATGGTCCGCGGTCCGAAAATCCGGATCCAGAGTAACCAAAAGCCCGGTCTCCTCCATGACCTCCCTGAGCGCCGTCTCGGTCTCGGTCTCATCATTTTCCATATGGCCCTTGGGAAATCCGTAAAAACCGGTTTTGCTCTGTATTATGATGTACCTTATCCCCTCTTCGGTCACCGTGTATACAACGGCGCCGCAGCTCTTTTCAACGATCATTTCCGCTCCTCTTTTTCCGTGGTATCAAAATCCGGTATCGCGCTTATCGCCCCTTCGTAGTCCGATTCGATAAGCACCTGCAGGTCACCGTTCCTCCTGCAGCGCTCCATATACACACGGTTGTCATTCTTCAGTTCCTCTGCGGCAACAGCCGCTGCATCTGTCCGGTTCTCGATATCGCTTTCGTGCCTTATTATCTCATCGAGATGATCATCTATGTATCCGTCGCTCATGATGAGGCAGATGCACCGTATCGATTCCGAATACCGGTCGTCAAAGTCCCTGCGCCAGTCTTCGGGGATATAGCATCCCTCGACTATCATGTTCTGCCTGTTCTCCACCGCTGTCTTGATCATCTCCCGCACGATGGGCCACAGATAAGCCGTAAGCTCATCGTCGTCCTCCGGGGTGAGACCGGTATTTCCGCTTCTGATCAGCCCCATCTTCAGATGGTCGACGGACAGATACGGGTATTTATATTTTTCAAGCATCCTCTGTGCGAGAAGTGTTTTTCCCGTATGTGATGCCCCTGTTATAAGAATTATCATGCTTGCCTCATTATTGCCTGCCGGTCTGTGCTTCTCTTAAACCTTCTGTTATCTGCCTGAAAAATTCGGCGCTCCACACCTTAAGTGATGCCGGATCACGGATAAACGGATCCACGTCTCTTTTGGCTTGGGCATAATCTATGCTTTCAAATCTTTCGTTAAGCATCTCTTTTACCCTCTCCAGAGAAAGGTCCGTACCATTTAAAACAGTGCCGGAATCCTGCAGGCGTTTCTGTAAATGCGGCAGGTTGACCGCTGCGCCGCGTGAAAGGTAAAACACGTAGTCGTAAAGGTCTCTGCCCTTTATCCTGTTCTTCCATGCTCTAGCAAGCACCGCATGTATCTTCCCGGCAAACAGGGAAGGCATATCATAAAGCGTTACTTCGTAGGGCGACGGAAGAAGCCTGTATTTATGCTCAAAAGAGGCATGTTCAGGCGGGGAGACATCCACTTCGAATTTGACCTTGATCAGTTCGTTTTTTGCGGCGTCTCTTACAGCTTGATCCTCCGGATAAAATAAGAGAAGATGCTCCTTTGTATTTCCCTTTATGGATGCGGAACGGATATTGCTGTCTTTGGTCTTTTTCTTCTCCGTGATCTCCATGTTAAGGCCGAAGGACCGCACCTCTTTTCCCAGCACGGGAAAATACTCTTTCAGATCAAAAGAGCTGTCCTCAGCCTGCAGCGAAAAATCCAGGTCTTCGGAAAAACGGTCCAGCCCATAAAAGATCCTCAGAGCAGTGCCGCCGTAAAAGGCAGCCTTCCTGAAAAATCCCGCCCGGGACAGACCGCATAATACTATCTCCTGGATGATCTCTTTCACTGCATTTTCGCGCCCGTAAAGATCGTCGGCATCATAGGCTTTAAGCATTTGGTCTAAAGCGGCATTCATCTTAAAATCTCCTCAACAGTGAACTGAATATCCGGACATTGGCCGAATGATATTTAGCTGAAAGCTCCCTCACAACGTCTTTGTTCAGCCTGCAGATCTCTTCCTCATCCATACGCATATCATTGAATAAAACATATGCAAGCTCGCTCCTGTTTTTGACGGGAGGCAGCGTATAAAGCTGGTCGCAGACCGCTTTTTCCGGAGATGCGATCCTGTACCAGTAATCCCCTTCTCTCCTGACCTCCAGATAAAACGGGTATGCTTCCGCAGGAATATCCTGATAAACGAATACACCGAAGGGCGTTTCGTATTTTTTCTTTTTTTTCTTTTCATATGTCGCTGATGTGACCGTGTATACAGCCTCCGGGATCATACCGTAATAAGACAGAGCATACTCAAAAGAGATATAGGACGGCCCGTAGATGCTTCCTGCCAGAAGATGTGCGGATACGCCTTTATCTGTTTCATAAATGCCTTTTGTTACCCGGAACAGTTCTCCGTTTTTGACCATGCGCGACAATTTGGTTTTCGGTGAGGCATAATTCTTAAGTTCATCAAGAAGCATCGCCGTTGTTTTTATCATATTATCACCTCATAGTACAATAATACGCTACTGCGCGGTGAAAATCAACAGATTCCGGCTTACGCACAGGCGCTGACCGGAATCTGTTTTTTGGTCTTGATCTTAATTTCGCTTTCTGCAGATATACAGCAGATGGCTCGTGTGTCCCAGAAGCTCCCTCTTCTCCGAAAAGGCCAGATACCACTCTGCAAAGGCTTCAAAGTCCTCATCCCGAATGGAAAAATCCGGGCGCTTTTCGACCGTTTCCAGCAGGCCGTCCACGCCTACAGTCGTTATCCGGTCAACGGGCCTGCTTTTGAACAGGTCTTCAAACTCGGTCACATCATAGCCGGTAAAGAGCTGTTCCTTGAAATGCCTTACTTTATTGTCTTCCGTGAAGTTTTCGTCCTGCCCCTCCGCCCAGTTGCCGCAGAGGTAATATCCATACATGATGGCAAACACTGATAGAAAGGCGAACATCAGAACTCCGCCGGGCTTCGTGACGCGGATCGCCTCATCGATCGCACGGCCCACTTCGTCTGCCTCATACAGGTGGTACATCGGGCCCAGGACCAGTGTCACATCAAACTGACCGTCGGCAAACATGCTGAGATCCGCCGCATCACCCTGATATGATCTGATATTCCCGATACCCCTGCTGTTTTCCCTGAGGATCTTAAGATTGCTTTCGACCAGCTCCACCGCCGTGACGTCCATGCCTTCCTTTGCCAGAGCGATGGAATATCTTCCGGTTCCGGCGCCGACCTCCAGGACCTTCGATCCTTTTTCGGCGTAACGATGGATATGATTCATGGTCGTGATATACTCCAGCTGACCGTGCCGGGTCCTCTGAAGCCGTCCGTCTTCATCCGTCTGATCGTAATGGCTGCTGACTATCTCTTTCCTTGTGCTCATCGTTCTCTCCGCTGATAACGATCCCTTCCTCCATCAGAAGCTCCAGGACCCGTGCCTCTCTTTCAAACATCATCCTGTTATATGGGCTGCCGGTCACGCTCCGGTTTTTCCTTATCGCTTCCGCCGGATCCGGATATTCCAGGGTGTAGGACTCCCCTGCCTCATAATCATCCAGTTCCTGTGATACTGATCTTCTTTCCGCTTCGCACAGATAATAGTAATTATCCTGTACAAAACGCTCCGTTACATCCCGGTCGCTTTTCTGGACGCGGTGCACATATCCGTATTCCCGCACCGACCCGGGCATGATAACAAGCCCTGCTTCCTCACGGGTCTCCCGCAGCAGGGCATCCACCGGATCTTCACCATCTTCGATGCCGCCCCCGGGGAATTTATAGTAATCGAATTTCATGCTGTGGATCATGGCCGGCCTGCCGTCCCTTATGATGATGCTCCTCGCCGAATCCCGCACGAATGAATGAGTGCAGGCATCATGATCCTTTTTATCCATCTCAAAGAGCAGTCTCATAAGTATTCTGCTCCCTTTCCGGTGCTCTATTCCTCTGTTTTTTCAACGGCGGGCTCGCTGTCGCGTTTAAGAAACGGCAGCAGCTCCAGCGTATATTTATTGCTGTCCTCACCGGGAGTCTTCTTCAGTGACCAGAGCAGTCCGCCGGTCTCGAAGGTACCGGCTTCTTTGTCAATATTTATGTGATTGGGTACCAAAGCCGCAATAAGGAGTATCTTTGTGAGTTTTTTCATGTTCGCACCTCTTTCTTTTAATATGTTGGTTGCTTTATCTCCATTTTTTAAGGGCAGACCGGTAAGCGGCTACTGCATTTTTATAGCGCCCGGCTGTATCAGTCCAGCCCATATCGTTCGATTCATCATCACTGTTTAAGGTAAAGTCCATGATGCTGTTCATTATGCGCTCCATTCGCTCTATATGCGCTTTCGAACGGCATATCACCATGCACCCGCCTTTACGGGTATCGTTCCTTCCCGCCATGTTCTCTGTTATCAGTATACGCGACCTTTTGTCGAGTGTGGTCATTTTTTCCATTTCATCCAGCAGACGGTCAATGTCCGCTTTGCTGCAGTTACGTTTAAGGACGTCGATCAGCCTGCTGTGACGCGACCAGACCCTGCCGGGGTCATCCCAAAGAGATGCGAAGATCCCGTCGGCCAGCTCCGCGTCCCATTTCCGCCTGATCTCAGGCGGGACCGACAGACAGTCGAACTCTCCGTACCGCCGCGGTTCCTCCCTGTACATATGAAACTCTTTACCGTCGTATTCCTTATAAAACTTCTCTGCTTCTTCCAGTGTCATTTCTCTCTCCCTGCAGATCCGCCTTCCGGCTGTCGTCAGAACGGCTTCAGATCCATGTCCGGCGTGCAGCTTGCGAAAAACTCCGCCAGCAGATCGATGCAGTCCTGAATATCCTTAAGTGACGCCACCTCATCGGGGTTATGCATGTAGCGCACCGGTATAGAAACCAGCGCAAAGGGCACGCCGATCCCGGTCTTATGCATCGTGTCGCCGTCCGTGCCGGTCCTGCCTTTTGCCGCTTCGATCTGCACCGCCATGTCCAGCTTCTTCGCACAATCCCTCAAAAGGGAGTTGAGCTTTTTGTGGATCGAAGGGTTGTTGCAGATGACCGGGCCCTTTCCTACCGCAATGTCGCCCGTCACCGCATCGCTGATGCCGCAGTTGTCCGACGTATAGGTAACGTCGACGGCGATCGCGATGTTCGGCTTCACTCTTGATGCGGTAAAATAACCGCCGTTGCCCGTGGTCTCCTCGCCCGTGGTGGCAGCGGAATAACAGCCGACGGATACGCCTTTTTCATTAGCTTTTGCCAGCGCTTCCATCACTATATATGCGCCGATCCTGTCGTCCAGCGCCCTGCCGGTGATGCAGCCGTTCAGCATTTCCCGCACGTCAGTATCGAAGGTCACGGTATCACCCGGCTCCACGTATCTTAAGGCATCATCCTTATCCTTCGCACCTATGTCGATCCGCAGGTCAGAGGCCTTAAGCTCCTGGTTCTTTGATGTCTCCCGGGAATTTGCCACCGCACCGTAGATGATGCCGTTCTTCGTATAGATGCGCACCTTATGGCCGGGGTAGGTATTCGTATAAACATATCCGATGTCAGTTACCATCAGCGCGCCGTCGCTGCCGACAGCGGTCACCATAAGTCCGATCTCGTCGGCGTGGCCCGCCAGCATCACCTTAAAATCTGCGGTTGTATTAATTGCGGCCGTGACATTGCCCAGCTCGTCCACCGTAACCTCATCAGCCTTGTCCTGCATATAGTCGAAGATCTTCTTTTCCAGCTCCGCTTCGTACCCGGATACAGAACCCGTCGTTAACAGATCAAATAAAAAGTCTTTGTTCATTCCATAACCTCCTTCCGGCTGTCACAGCTCTTTCTTCATGACCGCTCCGCCGTTTTCATGTATAAAAACAGCATAACCGCATTTCCGGTACAGGCTGCATCCCGCCGGGTTGTGATCCCACACATACAGGGCGCTCTTCGCACACCCGGCAGCCTTCGCCACCCGCTCCATTTCATCAAGAGCGGCTTTTCCATACCCTTTCCTTCGCTGCTCTTCATAGATCAGAAAATCGCACAGCCAGGCCTGACGGACGCCCTCTTCCTCCTCAATAAGGAACCATATATTGCCGACGTCCTCCCCGCTCCGGGCATCCAGGATCGTCATTACATATTGTCCTTCTGTCTCCGGTCCCTCGGTAAGCGTCCCGTCGAATTCCCTTTCGGCTTCGGCAAGCGCCTCTTCCCGGGAAAGTCCCTGTCCGTTTATCAGATCCTCCGCATAACCGGCGATACTGTATTCTTTGAAACGGAGAAACTCTTCTCCTGTCATTTTACGCAGCGTTATCATGTGTTTCCCTCTACAGCGTTCCTTCCAGTATGGCATCGATAATGACCTTGCCGGCATCAAAACAGTTTTTCATCGCCGTTTCGAAAATGTCCACGGATTCCTGACTGTCGTCAGACGCTATGTGGTCGTCGGTCTCCGGCCCCCACAGCATTTCGGGCGTCACGCCCTCCGGGAAAACGTCCATGTTCACGCTTACCCGCAGGATGATCAGCCGGTCCAGCTTTCCTGCGCGTTTTACGGCATGTCCGACGGCGATATCCTCCATCTCCGTGACGGCATAGGGGTCTCTGCAGCCGTATGTCTCGGTTATCAATACGGCATTCCGATGATCGTATTCTCCCTTCCAGAAGTTGTCGCTGGTCACGGACGTGCCCCGCATCACCTGCGGTTTCCGGTCCGCCCATGCTTCTCCGGGATATTGCTTTTTAAGAAAGCTCTCCGTATTTTCTGTCGTCGCCAGCGGCACGTCCTTCACCCGCTCGTAAACACGGTCCGTCAGATCCGTATCCAGGCGGACGACGGCGGTGGCATCATAACTCTCATCATGAAACCATGTAGTCCCCGACTTATTCTCCATTTCTCTCGCATCGGCATGATGCCCGAGATCAAAGTCTGCCGCTTCGGAGATCACAAATACGTCGCCGCAGATACCGTATCCTTCAGACGAGCCTCCGCAGCCCACAGCCAGGATATATGCGTCGGAGAAGTCAAACCTGTCGTCCGAAAGGACGGCTGACGTATTTAAAGCCGCTGCCACCTTACCCTGTCCTGCAAGGCACATTGCCACGCCGTCTTTGTAATACACTTTGATCCTGCCGGGGCACCCGTCGATCTCGTACTCTTCTCCTCCGGCAAGATATTCATCGTAGAAATACTGCGCCTCACCGGGAAAATCCCCCGTTATATCGCCCACTTCGAATTTCGGCAGTAGCAGGACCTTAACGCTCAGCTTCTCGTCCTTCTCCCGGGAAGAACAGCCGGCCATCGTACCGATGATCACCATAAGCGCCGCAAGGGCCGCGATGTATTTTTTAATTCTGAATAACCTCATTAAGGTTTCTCCCCGATAAAGTAAAACCCGTTGGACTTATTGCCGTTCATGGTGGTAAAGACCAGATGCTCATATTCCTTCTGATCGAAATCCCTAAGCAGCTCCCTTATCCATTCTTCCGAATGATGCCTTACAGTCGCGCCCTCCGGCAGCTCAAAGGCCCCGTACACGCCGAGCTGCTCCTGATATTTTGCATATCTGGCCAGATTGCGCTCATCCGTATTCAGCAGAAAATCATTGACATAGATGATGCCCTTCGGCTTCAGGATCCTGTATATTTCCGAGATCAGCTGCTTCTGATCATCATCCTTCACGTTGCCTGTGAGCACCGCAAACAGAATGACGGCATCAACGCTGCTGTCCGGCAGTGCGATCGTATCGTCTTCCTTGACGCGAAGATCCAGTCCGGGAAACTGCCTCAGCCCGCGGCTGATCATCTTCGGGGAAAAATCAAAGCCCAAAAGATGTGTGTAGCCCAGCTCCCGGAGTTCGTTCAGCGTCCTTCCATAACCGCAGCCGATATCGGCGATAAAAGCATCTTTCCCGACGTATTCTGCAAAGGCCTCCGCCTGAAAGGGCGTGGTAAATTCCTTTTTCTCCGCTGCACTGTCCCAATACTCTCTCTGATCCATGTAAATACCTCTATGTCAGCTCCGTTCCGGCAGCAGATCCGCCATCTTCTCCAGTCTTCTGACCGCTTCGTCAAGGGTCTCCTGCTGCCTTGCGAAATGCAGGCGGATCAGGTTGTTGACCGGCTCGCGGAAAAAGCTGGACCCCGGGACCGCGGCAACTCCGATGTTCTTTATCATCCAGTCGCAGAATTCCAGATCGGTGAAACCTTCGAACTGAGGCAGATCCAGAAACTCCTGGATATCAAGCATCACGAAATAAGTGCCCTGGGGGATGTTGTGCTTAAGACCGATGCGGTCGAGCCCCTCCAGCAGGAAATCTCTTTTCTGTGTGTAGATCTCCAGCAGCTCGTCATAATAGCTCTCCGGCAGCTCCAGTCCCGCGGTGGCCGCTTCCTGCAGGGGCGCAGCCGCACCCACGGTCAGGAAATCATGGACCTTCCTGGCACCTTCTATCACCTCGGCCGGGCCGTACAGATAGCCCAGCCTCCAACCGGTGATGGAATAGGTCTTGGAAAGGGAATTGCAGGTGATGGTATGCTCAAACATTCCCGGCAGGCTTGCCATGGCTGTATGAGTATAAGGCTCATAAACTATATGCTCGTATACTTCGTCCGTCACCACGAAAGCATCATATTTGACGGCGAGAGCGCCGATCTCCGAAAGCTCCTCCCGGGTGAACACCTTGCCGCAGGGGTTCGAGGGATTGCATATGATGATCGCCTTTGCCCCCTGCCGGAAGCCGTCCTCTATCAGCTCGATATCATAATCGTATGCAGGCGGTACCAGCGGTATATAGATCGGCTCCGCGCCGGACAGAATGGCGTCGGCGCCGTAATTCTCGTAAAACGGTGAAAAGACCATGACCCTGTCGCCGGGATTGCAGATCGTCATCATGGCGGCCATCATGGCTTCCGTGCCGCCGCAGGTGATGCAGAGCTCCGTATTGGCGTCCACGTCCCTTCCCATGGTCTTCGATATCTTCCTCGCCAGCGCCTCCCTGAAATTCTGTGCGCCGAAGGTTATGGCATACTGATGAGGCCCTGCATAGGATGCCTTTGCCAGCGCATCCAGCAGCGCTTTCGGGGGATCGAAATCCGGAAAGCCCTGGGACAGGTTGATGGCTCCGTATTTATTGCTGATGCGCGTCATCCGCCGTATGACGGAATCCGTAAAAGTACCTACTCGTTCGCTTAATTCGGGCATGTGTTTACCTCCCCTTTTATCAGGTTACTGATTATTTCCAGCCGGTGCCTCAATGTCCGGCATCAGTATGAAAGAAATAATTCCTGTATCTCTTTCTGATCCGTTGTTTTTGTCAGTGCAAGCCTTAAGAGTATCGCCGCCTTCTGCGGCGACAGGTTGTCGCCTGCGATCGTATTTTTACACAGCAGGTTCTCTGGAATGATTATGCCGTCGCCGATCCTGGAGCTTATGACCACGGGGATCGGCAGCCCGTCGATCACTTCCTTAAATGCCTTGTTGAATTCGCCTGCGCCGGCTCCCGCTATAACGAGCCCCTCCGAATGCTCTGCCGCATAAACGAGAAGCCCCGGATCCGCATCCACGGAAAAATACAGAACGGATACGATGGGCAGTTTTTTCATATCCAAAACATCAAACTCGCTGAGATACGTGTGCTTTTTCTCAAGAGCTTCATACAGATAGACCCTGCCGTCCCTGACGACTCCGATGGCGCCCATCTCTCCGCCGGCGATGGCATCCACATGATATGTGCTCGTTTTCGTTACCGTACGCGCCGCAAAAACGCGGTCCGCAAAAACCACGAGGACTCCCCGCCCCACGGCATCATCGGATGCAGCGACACACACCGATTCATACAGGTTCATGGGTCCGTCCGCAGAGATCGAAGTGGCCGGGCGCATGGATCCTGTCACCACAACGGGTTTCTTAGTTTTCACGGTCAGATTCAGGAAAAACGCGGTCTCCTCCATGGTATCCGTACCGTGAGTCACCACAAATCCGGCAATGTCAGGATCCGCAGCCATCTCATTTATCCTGTTCACCATCTCTATCCAGATACTGTCGGTGATGTCGTCAGAATTGATATTGCAGACCTGAACGGCCTCAATGTCCGCGACGCCTTTAAGCTCCGGGACTGCGGCCAGCAGGTCTTCCACCGTCATCAGACCCGGTTCGTAGCCTGCGGTCTTGGCTTCCTCTCCCACGCCGGCGATCGTACCGCCGGTTGCGAGGATAACGACTTTTTTCCTGTTGTTAAGCGGGTTTTCCATATTTCCTATACCCCTCCTGTATATCACGGCCCGTCTTTTGGGCGCGCCGAAGCTTCCTTACCAGATAAACGGAATGACCTTATGTTTTACACGGGCCTTGTATTCCCTGTAGCCCGGCAGCCCTTCCTCCAGCACCTTCTCTTCGTTCCTCATCCGGACCGCAATGATCGGAATGTATAAAAGCAAAATGGCCGTTGAAATGGGCGAACCCAGTATAACTCCCATGGAAATGAACAGAAACAGCGTCGCCGAGTACATCGGATGGCGGATGATGCCGTAAAGCCCCGTATCGATCACCTTCTGATCCTCCTGGACCTCGATAGTTCTCGAGAGGTAAGCGTTCTCCCTGAGCACCTCCGCGTACATCACATACGCTGCCAGGAATATAACAGCCGCAGCTATTACCGCGGGCAGCGGGAAAGATATCCAGCCGAAACGGAAGGTGAGCCCCGCCACGATAAAGGCCGCGAGAAACATGATGCCGGAAAGCGCAACCACCGCTTTCTGCTCGTCCTGCTCCTCCTTTGCGTTGAGGCGCTTTCTGAGGAGGTCCGGGCTTTTGAACATCATTACGAGGCCCGCAATAAACATGGGGATAAACAGGACCCCTATGAAAAGCCAGGCGTTCCAGTATTCAAATGTTCCTGCGGATACAAAAAGTATCGCACCGACCAGTATAAGGCCGATAAGGAATTTGGTTACGGCCTGAATAAACAGTTCTTTCATGATAACTCACCCTGTTTTATCTCATACGTAATGTTCCTCGATTATTGATCCGGTTTCCCCTGTTCGACCTGCTTTATGTCACTGCCCGAGGCGCTTTTGAGGGAATAAGTATCGAATGCAGGATCGTCCGGCAGCTGTATCTCTATCCGGTTGATCTTGGTCAGGCTTATATGTCCCCGGACCATTTCAAGCTCGAAAACATGCCCTCCCTTTGTACGGTCCCGGGAAACAAAGTGTATATGCCACCCCGGCGCATTGATCCCGTCCATATAATCCGGATAATATACACACACCAGCGTACCTGTGATGTTTTCAAACATGAAGTCGCGCTGTGTCTCGGATAAGATGTCTTTCAGTTCTATATGCCGGGAGCGGTAAGCGGATTCTGACCGCGCATATACCTTGCCGAACTCACCTTCGATCCGTGCGATATGCATGCTGTTCAGCCCGAAGACCTCTTCGATCTTCATTGTTAATATCTCCTTGAGTTTGGAGATGTCCGGTATGTTTTCGACCTCAAAGCCCGGATCATATCCCGTAACGGCAACGGCAGCAAAGGGCACGCCCATATCGGGGTCTGCCACACAGACGGTCCCATCCTCCGCAGCGCGGTAACATACACCGTCGACTACGATCATTTCTCCGTTTACATCTTCAAATGTACCCAGTCCGATGCCGCCATGTTCCAGCAGTTCCTTTACCGTAACTACAGCCCGGGTGTGACCCAGGGCAAGAGCCTGAAGGGTCGAGACCTGATAAACTATCATATGCTTCTCCTCGCTAATTATGGATCTGTAACGGTGCTGACATTCACTGTTATCTTTTGCCGGCCGTATGATCTCCGGAGTTGTATTCCAGGAGATTATTGCAGGCAGCCGTCACCAGCTTCTTCATGGAGATGTTGGTGCCCGCAATATAGAGCCTTTCATTTTTGTTCCAGCCGGCAGCTTCAAGAGACGAGTCTTTCATCGTCAGTGTCAGATGACCGGGCACGATAGGAGTTTCAGTGATAAAAAGAGCATCGTTGTGTCCTTCTATGGCCTCTATGTCCGACCAGGGGTAAAAGCTCCTTGCTGAGCCCCGGCTATACCCCCTGATGCCATCCTCATCAATGACAAGCACGGCTTCCTCATTATACGCGCCGTATTTCTTTGCTCTTATGACCATAACTATCCCCAATACTATTAACAGTACCGAAATAACTATCAGAATGATCGCAATAATACGGGCCTCCGGATACATCATAAGAGGGATAGCAAAACCCAGCAGTAACAGCGCTGATGCAAAGATCAATAACCCTATATTTGTTTTCTTTCGACAGACCACAAGCCGTTCCATTTTCAATTTCTCCTTGATTTTATTCAACCGCCTGCGCGGCATGTGCGTGCCGTATCATTTGACCGGCAGCACCAGGCATATCTCATCGCCGTCTACTTCGCCGTTCGGGACAAACCCTACCGAGAGATACAGATCCCTGGCAACTGTGTTCCCTTCTGTGTAGGAAGTGGTGATGATATCCTCTTCCCCGTCCGGGAAAGTGAGCATGTAATCAAGAAGGAGCTTTAAAGAATCCCTGCCGTAGCCCTGCCCCTGACACTCTTCATCGATCATCAGACGCCACAGGTCGTAACTGTGTTTGCACGCCTCGGGACAGCCCTCGTAGGAGTATGAGTTATGACCTACCATCGCGAAGCCGACAGCCTCATCACCGTCATAGATGCCGAAGGCCTCGGCAAATTTACCCTCTGCCACGGTCGCATAGGCATAAGCCATACCGTAGAAATTCGGCCCCACAAAATCTTCCTGCTCTTTCTTAACACAAAGATGCCCGAGCTCCCAATAGTTCTCCGTAGTGACCTTTTCAAGCTTCAGATCTTTATGCTTTAATACGTAATCTTTCATGATGTCCGGCATGTTGTTTACCTCCGTAAATGTTGTTTTGATGATGCCGCCTTGACGGCACCCAGACAGTGTATCCTTACGACGCGGTTCCCGTCGGTTTCCGAAATGTGCTGAAGCAGCTCCACATAGGGCGTGATGAACTCCGGCCTGCGTTTGCCGAGAACACGGAAGATCTCCGGCGCTTCCATCCTTACCCTGTCATCGGGATCATGCAGCAGCTTCTCAAACACCTGCATATGATCCTCATAAATGTCGGGAGTGTTTGTTGCGATGTTTTCCGATGCCCAGATAAAACTCAGCCTGACTTTTGCATCATCATCCGAGGCAAAGCGGAAAAGACCCGCCCAATATTCTTCGATCACCTTAAAGCTTCCCCTCCCTATCCTGCCCAGGGCGTTGACCGCACGCTCCCGCAAAAGCGGCACAGGACTGTCGCAGAAGGAAGCTATGGCAGGGACCTCGTCCTTCACCGACATAGGATATGCGAGCCCCGTCTCACCCAGCAGCCACAGGGCCTTTGCCTGAATTTTTACGGACCCGCGGGCAAGAAGGGACGAAACACAGGGAATGCTCTCTTCCCACCTGTCTTTGTCCTTTGTCAGTATTCCAAGCTCTTTGTAAAGCTCTGCTTCATTCAATCCGTTATCTCCCAAATCGCTATTCGTCCCTTGTTCTTATAAACGAATAAACCATCATGTCATGGTATCCGTCCCTGAGCCTCAAATGACTTCTCAATGTTCCCTCGTATTTAAGGCCGCATTTTTCCATCACTCTTTTGGACGCAGTGTTGTTCACTTCGCAGCCGCCGAAAAATCTGTTGACCTTTAATTCGTTTACGGCGAATTCCTTTACGGCGTTCAGGGCTTCTGTCATAAAGCCCATGTTTTGATACCTGTCGCCGATCGCATAATTGAACTCAAGGGACTCGTTGTAATCGTCCACCCGTAAATTGACGGCTCCGATCACTGTCCCGTCTTTTAACGTAATAAGCCAGTTATAATACTCCTTGCTGCTGTATCTTTCTTCTATCCCCTGTAATGATGCCTTCTCCTGCTCCAGAGTCCTGGCCTCTTTGTTCGCATAATAAAGGAAGCCTTCGTCATTAACAAAACTGTTGTAAATGGCCTCTGCGTCATTCTCCCTGAATCTCCGCAGGATCAGCCTGTCTGAATATAACTCCTTTGTACCCAGATGATTCATTTTGTGCTCCCCCAAAACGGCACCG
>JAFRYJ010000039.1 GCA_017437705.1 Lachnospiraceae bacterium | reverse complement strand
TTGCTCTTGTTAAAGGCAGCAAATGTCCCACAATGTGCTGCGGACAGCCCATGGAGGAGATCATCCCGGGAACAACGGATGCTGCTGTTGAGAAGCACGTGCCCGTATGTGAGATAGTTGACGGCATCGTAAACGTAACGGTAGGCGAAGTTGAGCATCCCATGATAGAGGCTCATTATATCGAGTGGATCTCGATCCAGACGAACTTCGGCAACCAGCGTAAAGCGCTCAAGCCCGACACACCTCCCAAGGCTTCATTCGCATTGCTTCCCGGTGAAGAGATCGAAGCAGTTTATGCATATTGCAATCTTCACTCTCTGTGGAAAGCATGATAAAATAATATTTGGACGTCAGGGGCTTCTCCGGATCTGTTCCGGGGAAGCCCTTTTGCATTATGGATGCCGGACCTGCCGCGGAAACAAGGATCAACAGGATGCCTCAGGCCGGCAGAAAACGATCATATTTATTCCGGAGAGAAAATGAACATAAAAAAGATTTTCGGTGACATGAAATACAGCTTCCCCTTTATGGGGGAGGTGCGTATCACCTCCGTGGACGGCAGAAGTGATGCGCTTGCAGGTCTTTACGCCGACGAAAACGGCATAACACTTATCATTGATGATGAGAGCTGCAGGAACCTTATAGGCAAAGAAGCCGTAATATCCGGCATCAGGGGAGCAGAGGACATGGCATCCTTTGCCCTAAGCATCAGAACAGTGCTCAGCGGCGAGAAGGATGCTATGGGCTTCCGTGTGGACAGGGGCAAGGTTATCACGAATTCCACCAATATAATGCCGCCCATAAGGCGGGAAGTCATCCTTGAAGGAAACGAGTACAGGAGTGCGGAATTCGTTGTAGATACAGACCGGTGCACAGGCTGTAAAATGTGCATCACCGCATGCCCGTCAAAGGCCATTAAGAGCCAGCTTGATATGGGCAGGCAAATGGTAACGCCCAATTTCTTCAAAGCCCGGAAAATGGAAAGCGATCCTCCTGCCGAAGGGAAAGCGCAGATGACTCCTCAGCAGAGCGCCATGGATCTGGCGATGATGCGGCGACTCGCTGCAGGAAAGCCCCCGGTGGATGCGGAAGCCTGTGAGAGGCCTCCCATGGGCAGACCTCCCATGGCAATGGCTTCAACGGATATGCTTACCATGGATATGTCTCCAATAGGTGATGCCTCCATGCCGGGAACGGGCAGAGTACCTGCCGCTGTTCCCGATAAAAACGGAAAACTGGGCAGTCCCGTGGTCATTGTAATGTCACAGTGCATCAGGTGCGGCGAATGTATCAGAGTATGCGCCGAAGGCGCCATAAGCACCAGATGACCGGGCATGCGGGGACGAAACTGCGGGACGATACACTAATTATCCCCGGACACTGGAAATCTCTTCTGAAAAATGGTACAATTTCAGAAACAACGGAAGTATATGCAACCTGGAGTAAAAAATGAATATAACTGTTTATATAGGCGCCTCTGCCGGAAGGGATCCCCTGTACAGGGAAAAAGCCCGGGAGCTGGGGCTGTGGATCGGGGAGAACGGCCATAGGCTCATTTACGGCGGCAGCAAGATGGGGCTTATGGGCATCATAGCCGACGCGGTCCTGGAAGCGAAAGGCGAGGTCATAGGCGTTGAGCCCCGTTTTTTCGTCGAACAGGAGGCCCAGCACGAAGGCATAACGCAGCTGGTCGTAACGGAGACGATGGCCGAAAGAAAACAGGCGATGCTGGATCTGGGGAGGATGTATATCGCATTTCCCGGAGGCACCGGTACCCTGGAAGAGATGGCGGAAGCCGTAACACAGACAAAGCTGGGCTTTTCGGACAAGCCCTGTGCTTTTTACAACGTGAACGGTTATTATAACGATCTTAAGGCCCAGTTCATCAAGATGATCGACCTGGGATTCCTCAGAAAAGAGGATGTGGAAAAGGTCTATTTCCCGGAAACAATAAATGATATTTCGCGCATAGCGGCGCAGTGTTAGAAATTCTACCGGAGGCAAGAAAGTGGCAAAGATATTATGCTTCGGCGATTCAAATACCCTGGGACTCGATCCCATGGACAACTGGGAGATGATGGAAAGGTCCTGGCCCGTTATTCTGGGCGACCTCGTGGAGAATGCGGACATCGAGATAGACGGCGTATGCCACCGCACCACATCATACACATTAAGGAACGATCCCGAGACGAACGGAATAGCCTCCTTCAAGTCGAAATACATCGATAAGAGAGAGGTCTTTGATGTGATCATCATCATGCTGGGGACCAACGATTCCCAGAGGATCCTCAGGAACAGGCCGGAGGACACGGGCAACGCTGTAAAGCATATGGTCCTTATGTACAAAAACGGCGTCTGTGCCGATACGAAATTCCTTATCATCAGCCCTCCGCTTATTGGAAACGCAGTGCTCGGAATGAATCCTTTCCAGGATCTTTTCGACAGGAATTCCGTGCTCAAATCCAAGAGAGTAGCGAAGACCCTGCTTTCGGCGGCCACCGCTTCGGGCGCGGATTTCATGAACGCGGACAGCTTTATAAAAACCTCTTCCCAGGACGGAGTTCATTTCAGCCAGGAGAATCATGCGAAGCTTGCAGCGGCAGTGGCACGAAAGCTGGAGCTGATGGGGATCTAGGATCCCGAATCGGATAAGAGCAGAATGATACCGGCAACAAAAAAATACACCGGGCCGGGACAGGCGGACGCCTCGCCCTGACACAGTGTATTTTTTAGCGGAGACGATGGGATTCGAACCCATGTGCCCAGTAAAGGACAACCGCATTTCGAGTGCGGCTCGTTATGACCGCTTCGATACGTCTCCGAACCAGTCCATTATACAATAATTTGGTATTTTATCAAATAGAAATTTGAGGCAGTTTATGGATAAAATGGATTTTGAGCAGGTCGTGCTCTACAGTGAGGCTCAGTCTTCGAATGAGTCTTCCATGGAAGACCTCAAGGAATTCAACGAAACGATGATGATGTACAAATGCGCCATCAGACAGGTCGTTACGAAGCTTGAGGTCCTCAACGACGAATTTAAACAGAAAAGTCAGAGGAATCCCATACGATATATAAACCAGAGGATCAAGAAGCCGGCAAGCATCGTCGAGAAGATGAAGAGGCGCGGATTTGACCTTAATATGGATTCAATGATCGAAAACGTGAACGATATAGCCGGAGTGCGCGTTGTATGCGCTTACGGTTCGGATATCTATGCCCTTGCGCAGATGCTCACAAAGCAGGACGACATCCGACTGCTTCTCATGAAGGACTACATAAAGTCGCCCAAGGAGAACGGCTACCGCAGCCTTCACCTTGTTATAGAGATCCCCGTTTATTTTTCAAACGAAAAGAGGCCTATCAAGGTCGAGGTGCAGATAAGGACAATGGCCATGGACTTCTGGGCCAGCCTCGAGCATCATATCAGGTATAAAACAGAAGGCAAAGCGAACGAGGAGATAGCGAAGGAACTCAAGTGGTGTGCGGATACCATCCACGAGACGGACACCAGGATGCAGAGCATTTACGAGAAGATCCAGAAACTCTGAGAGGAAGCATATGAAGAAGCACATTTTACTGCCCGCAGTACTGCTTATAATGGCGATCATTGCGGCAGGCTGCGGTAATAATGCGGATGATGCGAAGGAGAGCGCATCCGGACCTGCATCGGAAACGGAAACGGAGACCGAAACGGAGACCGAGACGGAGACCGAGACCGAGACAGAGACGGAAAAGGATTCCATGGCGGATCCTGCTGCGCTTGGCGTCTGGGAGGAAAGAGTATACAAAAACGAGTACTTTGACTTCGAGATGGAAGTGCCGGAGAATTACGAGATCGCATCAAAGGAAGACATGGCGGAAGTCATGGGACTCACCTACGATAAGGAGGATGAAGAGGATTATCAGAGAGCACTGCTGATGTCGCGCACCGTCTATATTACCGTGATCACCGATACGGATACCGGCAGCAATGCGGTGATGGGCTTTGAGAACCTGGCGTATTCCGGGGTGGAGACAGATCCGGAACAGTATCTGGAGGAGACACAGAAGCAGCTGAGGGAACGCCTCGAAGGCATGAACATAGCTCCTGATGATATCCAGATGTCAGCCGTTTCCGAAAGAGAATTCGGAGAGGGAAAGAAATATTTCGTCTTCGATATGACCGTCAAGTACAACGGGGCGGACATGTTCCAGGAATACATCTGCAGACAGACCGGGGATTACATATTCTTCATAGCCGTAACCGGCGCGGATGCAGATGCTGTAAACGGCATCACGGATTTCATCAGATAAATACAAAAAGTCTTGACGGAGCACCGGTCAGGTGTTAATATTATTAGGCTGTCAAGCAAATACAACAAAGCAGAGACTCACTCTCACCTCAGCATCGAAGGATGGCTCGGGTCAAATATCAGGATATAACGGGGTATGCCGTTATTGTTTTTGATGTGTTATCGGTGGGTCTATGCCCACCGATTTTCTATTTTGACCGAAGGAGGTGTCAGCAATAAGCAAGGTAATGATCAACGACCAGATCAAATGCCCGGAGATAAGAGTTATCTCCGAAGAAGGAGAACAGCTGGGTATCATGTCCGTTGAGGAAGCAATGAAGCTGGCTGAAAATGAAAACGCGGATCTTATTATGATCTCGCCCAAGGCCAATCCCCCTGTCTGCAGGATCATGGATTACGGAAAGTTCAAATACGAACAGACAAGGCGCGAAAAAGAGGCCAAGAAGAAGCAGAAGACCATCGAGCTTAAGGAGATAAGGCTTTCTCCCAACACGGATACGAACGATCTTAACACAAAGGTCAACCATATAAAGAAATTCCTGGCTGACGGAAATAAGGTAAAGGTGACCGTGAGGTTCAGGGGAAGAGAACTTGCCCACATGAACGTCGGCAAGGACATCCTGGACAAGATGGCGGCAGATCTGGCGGATGCGGCAGTTGTTGACAAACCGCCCAAGGTGGAAGGAAGGAACATGGTAATGTTCCTTTCGGAAAAGAGAAGTTGAGTATATAAAGGAGGATAATATAATGCCCAAAATGAAGACCAGCCGTTCAGCGGCTAAGCGATTCAAAAAGACCGGAACAGGCAAACTTGTCAGGAACAAAGCTTACAAGAGTCATATTCTTACAAAGAAGACAACAAAGAGAAAGAGAAATCTCAGGAAGACCACAGTTATCGACGAAACCAATGTAAAGAATATGAAGAAGATACTTCCGTATCTTTGATAGAAAGTGAGGGACTAAAATGGCAAGGATAAAAGGCGCGATCGGCGCAAAGAAAAGACATAAAAGAGTTTTAAAGCTGGCTAAGGGCTTCAGAGGTTCCCGTTCAAAGCAGTACAGAGTTGCAAAGCAGTCCGTTATGAGGGCACTTGCAAGCTCATATGCAGGAAGAAAACAGAAAAAGCGTCAGTTCAGATCCCTCTGGATCGCACGTATCAATGCGGGTGCAAGAATGAACGATCTTTCCTACAGCCGTCTGATGCACGGTCTCAAGGAAGCCGGCGTGGACATCAACAGGAAGATGCTGGCAGAGATGGCAGTTTCGGATCCTTCCGGATTTGCAGCCATCTGCGAGACAGCAAAGGCTAAACTTGCATAATTGTTTTGAAAATTATGCAAACCATGCATAAGAAAAATTATATAATATCAGTAGACAGTTGGGGCTGAAAACATAGTTAAGTGTTTGGGTCTGCCGTAAGGCATGTAACTTAATGACAGTTTTTAAAGTCGGAGGAATCGTTATGGATGGATTTTTAAATGCTGCTCCGGTCATCGTGCCGGTAATAGCTGCTCTGGCCCTCGTATTCGCTATCTTCAATACCGTCAGAGTTTCCAAAAAACCCGAAGGAAATGACAGGATGAAAGAGATCGCCTCAGCCATTTCCGAAGGTGCAAAGGCATTTCTTGTATCTGAGTACAAGATCCTTGTCATTTTCGTAGCTCTTCTGTTCGTACTTATCGGAGCTTTTATCAACTGGACCGAAGCCGTATGCTTCCTTGTAGGCGCACTGTTCTCGGTGCTTGCCGGCTACCTCGGAATGAACGTGGCAACAAAGGCTAACGTAAGGACTGCCAATGCCGCAAAGGAAGGCGGCATGTCAGCGGCTCTTTCGGTAGCTTTCGCAGGCGGATCCGTTATGGGTCTCTCAGTTGTAGGCCTCGGCCTTCTCGGCGTAAGCGTGCTTTATACCATCACCGGAAGTGTTGATATTATCGCAGGCTACAGCCTCGGAGCATCATCGATAGCACTGTTTGCCCGTGTGGGCGGCGGTATCTATACAAAGGCAGCCGACGTAGGAGCTGACCTTGTAGGAAAAGTAGAAGCAGGTATTCCCGAGGACGATCCCAGAAATCCCGCTGTTATCGCAGACAACGTAGGCGATAACGTAGGTGATGTTGCAGGTATGGGCGCCGACCTTTTCGAGTCATATGTAGGTGCCATCATCTCAGCCGTTACGCT
>JAFRYJ010000038.1 GCA_017437705.1 Lachnospiraceae bacterium | reverse complement strand
TATAAGGAAAAAGACGGCAGCCGGCGGCATCACATTTGCACTCTGTGCAAAAGAGTTTAAACCGGACTGGAACTGGAGAGATAAATGAAGAAGATCTATGTAGTGGGCATCGGCCCCGGAGAAGAAAGATACATGACATTCCAGGCCCGCGAAGCGCTGGAGGATAGCGACATCATCTGCGGCTACACGGTATACGTGGACCTGGTGAAGCCTGTTTTCCCCGACAAGGAATACTATTCAACGGGCATGATGAAGGAAAAGGACAGGTGTCAGTGGGTGGTGGACAAGGCCGGAGAGGGCAACACCGTGGCACTTGTCTGCAGCGGTGATGCCGGCGTATACGGCATGGCCGGGCTGGTGTTTGAACTGGCTCAGGACAGGACCGATATCGAGATCGAGGTGGTTTCGGGCATCACGGCGGCGCTGTCGGGCGCGGCGGTGCTGGGAGCGCCGGTGGGCCACGATTTCTGCGTGGTATCGCTGTCGGATCATCTGACGCCCTGGGAGCTTATCGAAAAGAGGATCAGGCTGGCGGCGGAGGGCGATTTCATCATCTGCATCTACAATCCCAAATCGAAGCTGCGTCAGGACTATCTGAAGATGGCCTGCGACATAGTGGCTGAGGTGCAGGGCGAGGACCTGGTCTGCGGATGGGTGAAGAACATCGGCAGGGAAGGCCAGGAGTATGGCATCGTTCCTTTAAAGGAGCTGGCGGATGAGCCTGTAGACATGTTTACGACAGTATTCATCGGCTCGTCAAAGACAGTGGAATTAAACGGCAGAATGGTAACGCCGAGAGGATATATTGAGAAGTATGGCAAATAGGATCGTTGTCTTTTCGGGGACTACCGAAGGACGGGAGATAACTGAAAAGCTGGCTGAGCTGAAATGTTCCGGAGATGCCTTAAATGACACAGAGATCGAGGTCTACGTGGCCACCGAATACGGCTCGAAGGAGATGGGCGAGATAAAGGGCGCGAAGGTGATCCCGGGACGCAAGGAACTGGATGATATAAGAACGATCGCTGCCGGTGCGCTGGCTGTTGTGGACGCCACTCACCCTTACGCGGCCGTCGTCACGAAGTATCTGAAGGAGGCCTGCGATGAGTCCGGCGCGGCGTATTTCAGGATAAAGAGGGCTGAGAGCGGCGAGTATGAAGGCGTAAGGGTGTCTTCCATCAGGGAGGCTGCAGACTATCTGGCAAATACGGAAGGAAAGATCCTGCTTAGCACGGGCTCAAAGGAGCTTAAGGAGTATGCGGGAGTCGATCCTGAAAGGCTTGTGGCAAGGGTGCTTCCTCTGAAGTCAAGTCTTGAGTCCTGCGAGGAAGCGGGAATACCTGCCAGAAATGTTATCGCTGCCCAGGGGCCCTTTTCGGAAGAGTTCAATGAAGCGATAATGCATCAGTACGACATAAGATACATGGTAACGAAGGACGGAGGGTCCGCCGGCGGTTTTCCTGAAAAGATGGCAGCGGCTGCGGCCTGCGGCGTGACTGCCGTAGTCATTGAGAGACCGGAGGATACGGGATCTTCCGCTTCAGAAGTTTTTGAAAAGATCAGGAGGCTTTTATAATGTCTGTCACATTACTTGGAACCGGCGGAGGAGATACGGATACACTTACCCTTGAGGCTGATAAGGCTTTAAGAAAAGCCGATGTGATAACCGGGGCAAAGAGGCTCCTGGAGGGACTGGCGGAGAAATACGATGCGGAGATGATACCCTGCATAACTTCTCCGGACATATTGGCGCTCATAAAGGAGAGACAGGATCAGGACATCTGCGTCGCCTTCAGCGGCGACTCCGGATTCTACTCCGGAACGGCAGGCCTTAAAAGGCTTTTAGACGAGGAGGGGATCGAGTACAGGATCCTGCCCGGCATCTCCAGCGTACAGCTGTTTTCCAGCATCATCGGGAAGCCCTGGCAGGACTGGAATCTGTTTTCGGCCCACGGTGCGGAGATAAATGCGGTAAATGCAGTCATGGAGGGAAAGCCCGCGTTTTTCCTTACGGATCAGAAGCTGACGCCGGCTACGCTGTGCACCCAGCTCTGTGATGCCGGCCTGTCGGACCTTAAGATCATCGTAGGGGAGGATCTTTCCTACGGCTATGCAAGGATCACCGAGGGGACGGCTTCTGAGATCGCGGAGAAGAAGTTCTCGCCCCTTTCCGTCATGCTGGTGGATGAATACGTTAAAAGGAGGCTTCCCGGCCTCAGCGATGATGAATACGTCCGCGGCAACGTGCCCATGACGAAGCAGGAGGTCCGTGCCGTCATCCTTTCAAAGATGGATATAAGCGACAACGATGTTATATGGGACGTGGGCGCCGGCACAGGCGGTGTCAGTGTGGAGATGGCCCTTAAGGCGTTCAGGGGCACGGTATATGCCGTTGAATGCGAGCACGAGGGCTGCATGCTCATCGAGGAGAACAGGAAAAAGTTCGGAGCATGGAACATAAGGATCGTCGAGGGGCGTGCTCCTGAGGCGCTGGAGGATCTGCCCGCACCGGACAGGGTATTCATAGGCGGTACAAAGGGCAACATGGCGGAGATACTGGATACCGTCATCGACAGAAATCCCAAAGCCTTCATATGCATCACCGCCATCGCGCTGGAGACACTGAACCAGGCCATGGACCTGCTTCTGGAAAGAGGCCTGGAGATAAGCGTATGCCAGGTACAGGTGAGCCGCGGCGAGAAGACCGGCCCCTACCACATGATGAAAGCCAACAATCCCATTTACGTGATAACAGGTAGCTCAAAATGATAAAGATGATGTTTGCAGCCCCCCGTTCCGGCAGCGGCAAGACAACGGTAACAACAGGAATGCTGGCCCTCCTGAAAAGGAAAGGGCTTAAGACCTGCGCCTTCAAATGCGGTCCGGACTACATAGACCCCATGTTTCACAGGGCGGTCCTGGGGATCGATTCCCACAACATGGATCTTTTCTTCATGGACAGGGAGGCGGCTTTAGCACATTACGAAAGATATACAAGAGGCGCAGATGCGGTGGTCTTCGAAGGCGTCATGGGATTCTACGACGGCGCCGGGGTTGTGACGGCGGATGCGTCATCGTGGCATGTGGCCGACACCTTTGACGTACCGGTAATACTGGTGATCGATGCAAAGGGCGCAAGCCTCACGCTGGCCGCGCTTATTAAGGGGCTGGCGGAGTTCAGGAAACCGGGCCATGTGGCCGGCGTTATACTCAACAACTGCTCCGAGATGCTTTACAAAAGCATAGCCGAAGGGCTGGAGCGGGAGTCGGGGGTGCCGATACTAGGCTGCGTGCCCCGAATGGATGATGTTTACATCGAATCCAGATATCTCGGCCTTTACACGGCAGGGGAGATCGAAGACATAAATAAACGCATAGAGCGGATTGCGGATCAGCTGGAAAAGAGCGTGGATCTGGAGCGGCTGCTTA
>JAFRYJ010000037.1 GCA_017437705.1 Lachnospiraceae bacterium | reverse complement strand
TCATCATAACCAACGCCTGTGGAGGCATCAGCGAAGGACTTAGACCCGGAGACCTGATGATGATCACGGACCACATAAACCTGACCTGCGGGAATTCCCTTATCGGCCCCAACGACGACAGGCTGGGTCCACGCTTCCCCGACATGACGGAGGCATACAACAGTGAGCTGATGGAGCATGCAAAGCGGACTGCAGGCAAAACGGGAATTGAGCTCAAGGAGGGCGTCTACGCCCTGTTTCCCGGACCTTGCTACGAGACCGCTGCTGAGATCAGGGCGTTCAAAGCCATGGGAGCCGACGCCGTGGGGATGTCCACGGTGCCGGAGGTGATCGCGGCCAACTATCTGGGCATGAGAGTGCTGGGCATCTCCTGCATCAACAATATGGCCACAGGCATCGCAAAGGAAAAGCACACCCACGAAGAGGTACTTAAGGTGGCAGGAGAGAGCAGCAGGAAGCTTGCAGAGCTCATAACAGATTTGATAAAAGCATGGCCTATAATACAGGCATAGGATATTCCGAAAGGAGGAACAACAATGGGAAGATCGATATACAGAGTAAGGCTGGCAATGCCGAAGGAAGAAGCCTACAGGACGATCGTCAACATTCTGAGGGAAAGCGGCTACGGCCTTAAAGAACACCGGGGGGAACAGGTATGGAAATACGGCATGGGGATCGCAACCTCCATGCACTACATCAAGGTATCTTTCCCTTCGGATCAGGAGATACAGCTGGCAGGATGGGTACAGAACGGTGTAGGCAGTGTGGGCGGCAAGGACCTGGATCTTCACGGCAGCTTTGTGCTGGTGGTTCCGAGGAAATCGGTGAAAAAGACGCTTGCAGCCGTTCTCAGCGCGGTCTCATCTGACAGTGAAGTTTTGAACAATACAATGAAATACCTGGACAGGCACGACCAGGACCTGCTTGAAGACCTGCCTTCATACGAGGATATGTGCAGCGGTGCGCCGGCCTCCTTCATGCTGAATACGGAGAAGACCGGGGCGGCAGCGGCTGAAGGTTCCGTCAGATTCTGTCCGAAATGCGGAGGAAAGATAACGGTAGAACCGGGCCATACTCAGAGCTTCATATTCTGCAGCCACTGCGGAAACAGGCTGGATCTGAATGACTGATAATTGATCGATAATACAATAACCTGAATAAAAAAAGCCACGGCACAAAATGTACCGTGGCTTATGTGTTGTATTGACATTATCGCTTTATCAGGAGGACCGACACATCATTTACATTGGTGCCTGTAGCGCCGGTCTTTATAAGTCCGCCTGCCGCTTCCAGAGCGTGGTAAGAATCGTTGTCATTAAGGACGGTAAAGATGTCCAGGCCCTTTTCCTTCAGGATAGCCTTTGTCTTATCGTCCGCGTATCCGCCGGCCGCGTCCGTGGGACCGTCGGTGCCGTCGCTGCCGATGCTGAAAACAGCTGTGTCCTTTAATCCCGAGATGCCTTCCGCTGCGGCAAGGGCTATCTCCTGATTTCTGCCGCCGAGGCCGGTGCCCGTAACGTTCACTACGGTCTCCCCGCCGGCGATAAACGCCAGGCTCTTCTCGGTGTCCTGCCAGGTCTTTGCGATGGACGCAAGAAATGATCCGGCTTCCCTGGCCCTGCATGTCAGATGATCCGTGAGGATGAATGGCTCATATCCCAGCTCCCTGCAGATATCGGCAGCGGCGTTGCACAGATTCCTTACGCTGCCGGTTATTACTGTCTCCACGTTGGAAAGCTCCTTGGGAGTCTCGTTCTCCATAAGGGCTTTGGCTTCAGGGCTCAGTTTAAGACCGTATTTTTCAATGATGGCCAGAGCGTCTGCCGCAGTAGTGCTGTCCGGATAAGCGGGGCCCGAGGCGATCATATCAAGCGGATCTCCCAGCACGTCGCTTAAAACGATGGAGTAAACGTGAGCCGGCTCGCAGATCTTTGCGAAACGCCCGCCCTTAACGGCAGAGAGCCGCTTTCTTATGGTATTGATCTCGGTTATATCGGCGCCGCATTTCAGCAGCTGTGATGTGATGTCCGCCATTTCCTCTTCCGGTATGAGGGGCTTTTCGAACAGTGCCGAACCGCCTCCCGAGATGAGGAAGAGCACAGTATCCTCTTCGCTGAGCCCGCTCACCAGCTCAAGGGCTTTAGCCGTAGCGTTATAGGAACCGCTGTCGGGTACGGGATGGCCTCCTTCCATACAGGCAAAACG
>JAFRYJ010000036.1 GCA_017437705.1 Lachnospiraceae bacterium | reverse complement strand
TTTCTAATTCTTTCCATTCGTTTTCATCTCAGCCCTGCCGCATCACTGTCCGCTTTCGGATTCCTCTGCCGCGCTCTCCGTCTCCGCAGGCGCATCCGCAAAATCTTCCTCCGTAATGATGCCCCTGTTTATCTTCAGCCTGAGGATCCTGAGGACACTCTCGTCGATCCTCTCCTCGCTGATCTCTCCCGTTTCCACCGCGTTCATGATGGCATTTATGGCACCGTCCAGATCCGACGGGCACAGCAGCATATCCACACCAGCCTTTACGCACATCACAGCCACCTGCGAGTTTCCGTAATGGTCCGTGATGGCCTGCATCCGCAGGGAATCTGTCATTACCACGCCGTCAAAGCCCATCTCCTCGCGTAAAAGCTCCGTTACGATTTTATAGGAAAAAGGCGCCGGCAGATCGTCTATGTCAGTGATTATAAGGTGGCCCATCATAACGGCGTCCGCACCTGCATCGATGCCCGCCTGGAAGGGTTTAAGCTCCTGGGTCCTCATCTGATCCAGCGTTTTATAAACGTATACCGCACCGTAATGGGTGTCGCCCGAAGTGTCGCCGTGACCGGGGAAATGCTTTAAGATACAGGCCACTCCGCCTTCATGGAAACCCTCCACGGCTGCGGGTATAAGCTCCGCCGCCTGATCGAAATCGTCGCTGTAGGCCCTGTCCCCGATGACGGTATTCGCAGGGTTCGACCACACGTCGGCCACCGGTGCCAGGTCCATGTTGAGGCCGCAGGACACCATGTCCTCCGCGATCGTGCGGGCATTCTCCCTGGCCTTTTCCGGTCCCTGATCCTTGTAATTGAGCATCGGCCCGACCCATCTTGTGCCCACGGTAGCCATAAGCCTTACGGCCCGGCCTCCCTCTTCATCACAGGTGAGGATCAGAGGGATATTCGTGTAGCTTTTGATGTTGTCCATCATCTGCCGCACCTGGGCCTGAGACTGCATGTTCGTCTTGTTGAAATCCAGGCCGCCCACCGGATACCTCTGAAGCGCCGCCCGGGTGGTCTCCCCGGCCTGCACCACCGTCGCAACACCGGTGATGTCCGACGGCGTAACCACGAACATCTGACACACCTTTTCGCGAAGGGTCATGCCCGACAGTATCTTCTCCTCCAGCGTCGTTTCCGGCTCCGTTTCGGTCTCTGTCTCTGTCTCGGTTTCTGTCTCCGTTTCCGTAGCTGTCTCAGTTTCGGTCGCCTTTTCAGTCTCCTCGGAGGATCCCGTAGAAGGCTCCCAGCCCCTCTTCTCTCCGCCGCCGTCCAGCAGCGTGATGATGAAACCGGTGACCGCAATGGCCGCAGCCACCGCGATCACCAGGACTATCCATTTGATTATATTTCTTTTTCTGTCGTCTCCGCCGGGAGACATCATGTTTTCTTCCAATAAGCACCTCCGAAGGGCATCTTAAGACCCGTTTCTCCGGGTCCTCAGATCAGCTTAATTACTGTAATCGTCGTACTCGATGATAAACCCCATGCTCTCGCCCATCTTCTTCACTTCCTTGGCCGGATCGTTCCTCTGGTCGTTCCAGCACCATCCGCCCAGTCTTTCAACGTACCAGAGCATCAGATACTGTTCCTTGGTGCCGTCCTTATCCGTTCCGGAAGGCTCGTTCTCGGAAAAGGCTTTATAGGTGAATTCCTCCCCGGTGATCCAGTAGCATTTGAATCCGCTGCCGTCGGGCTCGCTCCATCCGCCCAGCCAGATGTACTTAAGTCCGGCTTCCTCGGCCATCTTTATGATCTTTGCTTCTTCTTCTGCAGATGTGATGGTCACCAGATGGCCGCCCTTTGCGCGGCTCATTTCATAGGCCTCCTGCCATGAGTACGCGCCCTTTACGACCTCATATTCGTGGTCGCCGTCGTCCTTTTTATCGGTTTTGCCCGGGCCTTCTATCTCCGAATCGCAGGTCCCCGTGTAATTCATTCCGTCCAGGGTCAATTTTATCTCCCTGGGAGGGAAGTTTTTCCCGTTTATGGACATGGATTCCTTGCTCCAATACTCGACGACGTACATCTCATCTCTTATCCGTTCCTTCATGCTTTCGCCGAAGCCTGCATCATCCACCTCGAAATCCGGGATATTCGTGCCTTGATATACATGACTTATAAGCCTGTCTTCAGTTGCACCCTCAACGTATTCTGTCAGAGTAAAACTGTCGCTCGAAAGATCGTCGACCGCTTCTCCCGTTTCCTCATCTATTATCCAGTAATATGCCTTCATCACGGGATAATTCGATCCGTCGTAGGCTACCAGATAGATAGAAGCGTTCCGGCTCTTAAGATCATATGACGTCTGAACGTTTACCGGGATCCTGTCCGCATCTATCCCCAGCTCAACTTCCCTGTGCTTGTCCTCCAGGAATTCCTTCGTTTCATACTCTATTACAAGATAATCGCCCTCTTCATAGACGTGAGCATATGTACCTTCAATTTTACCGTCTGATGCGGTCTCTTTGTACTCGGAATTGACGACACCGTCGATCATGCCGTACCTGCTGCAGTCAAATCTGAACCTTATGATGGGATAATCCCTGTATGATACCGTCAGATTCGACTCATTCAGCTGGGCAGCTCTTCTGATGCGGAGGAAGTCATTATAAAGTGAACTGGAATCCGTTATCATTCCCGATGATTCCAGCGTATCCAGGATATCGTTGGCAGACCTTGCATCACCCTTCTCGAGGAAGCCTTCCGCCTGGTCCAGATATCCTCTTGCTTCGTTTTCATTGCCCGCCGGGGGCGTGTTCTGGCCGCCTGTATTCTGCTGCTGCGACTCGGTCTGGTATCCGTTTTCTCCCTTGCTTCCCCTGCCGAATCTAAGGAATTCGGGCAGGATATCGGGATTTGCAAAGAGAATGATGAGGTAGGTGATAAGGAGCGCAGCCAGTATGCCCAGCGGGATGAAGATGGCCAGCTTGTTGGTCTTCTTTCCGCCGCCGTCTCCTCTGTCGTACCTG
>JAFRYJ010000035.1 GCA_017437705.1 Lachnospiraceae bacterium | reverse complement strand
TATAAGGCCCGATGCATTGTTGTCGAAGAATCCCAGCGGCGTTTTCATAAGGTGGGCCATTCCGGCCTTACGTATATTGGCCGCCGTCCTGAACGCCGCCAGGTGAGTGCACATCAGTGCCGCAAAATACACAACTATACCGCCTACGGCAAAGGCGAACGCCATCCAGCCGTATGATGCGATGCCTGTCGCCTCCTTCCACCGCGGAGCGACGTCGATAAGGTCTCTTGCTGCCAGCCATATGCATACATAGGGCAGCATGCCCAATACCATCGCCACTGCGGACAGAAAAAGGCCCAGAAAGGTAAATCCCTTATAGCTTCCTGCATAGTCCAGCAGAACAGCTACAGTACCCTTTTTCTTTCCTGCCATCTTTCCCTCCTCTTAGGATCGTGCCGGGGTTATGTAATGAATGACAAGAGTATTCCGGTTAAACGGTCCTATTTTACTTACTATAGTTAGATTTTTCTAACTTATTGTTAATACTATAGCACAGATGATGATGGCTTCCAACACCAAATTGCATTTTGATGTATTTCCAGGGTCGATTCAATGGCACCCACAGCTCCCGCCCCGTCGCTCTGCGACGGGCCGTGTCGCTATGGGCGCAGTATACTTCAGCAAACACTGCTTTGTTTAGAAGTACCAGGCTGCAAAAACAGTTTTGATGCTGCTCAGAAAACGTACAGATCTGCTTCGCATCTCTGACAAAAACAAACGGACAGGCCTTACCATGCAAGCATGGAGTCCTGTCCGCTTATTTTTGCAGTGCTTCGCACTGTACGTTTTCTTTTGTGTCAATTGTTTAATGTGATGCTTTTTAATGAGTGTTTCCTTTGTGCATTGCTTGTCATTCAAGCTCTATGGTTGCCGGGGGTTTGCCCGAGCAGTCATATAATACGCGGTTTATCCCGGATACTTCGTTTACGATCCTGCTCGAAACCGTATTTATCAGCTCCCAGGGCAGCTGCGCTGCCTCTGCAGTCATGAAGTCCACGGTATTTACGGCGCGCAGCACCACTGCGTAATCATATGTTCTTTCATCGCCCATTACGCCGACGCTTCTCATATTTGTCAGCGCCGCGAAATACTGTCCGATGTTTTCCTTAAGTCCGGACTTTTCTATCTCCTCGCGGAAGATTGCATCAGCCTCCTGTACTATCCTGACCTTCTCTTCGGTTACCTCGCCTACAATCCTGACGCCAAGGCCGGGTCCCGGGAACGGCTGCCTGAATACTATCTTATCCGGCAGACGGAGCTTGAGCCCCACTTCCCTTACCTCGTCCTTGAACAGGTTCCTCAGCGGTTCGATAAGCTCTTTAAAGTCTACGTGTTCCGGCAGTCCGCCCACATTGTGGTGGGATTTGATAACCGCAGATTCGCCTCCGAGGCCGCTCTCCACCACATCGGGATAGATCGTTCCCTGCACGAGATAATCAACTGTGCCGATCTTCTTCGCCTCTTCCTCGAATACCTTGATAAACTCGGATCCGATTATATGTCTTTTCTCCTCGGGGTCTGTTACGCCTTTAAGCTTTTCATAGAATCTCTGCCGTGCATCGACCCTTATAAAATTCAGATCATAGACGCCTTTCGGGCCGAAGATCTTCTCCACCTCATCGGCCTCGTCCATTCTGAGTAGGCCGTGGTCAACGAACACACAGGTCAGATTTTTGCCCACCGCCTTGGAAACGAGCACCGCTGCCACGGACGAATCAACTCCGCCGGAAAGTGCCAGCAGGACCTTTTTGTCCCCTGCCTTATTCCTGATGCTCTCCACCGAGCTTTCTATAAACGAATCCATCCTCCAGTCGCCGGAGCATCCGCAGACATCATAAACGAAGTTCTTTATCATCTGCCTGCCCTCGACTGTATGAAGCACCTCGGGATGGAACTGAAATCCGTAAAGCTTTTTCTCCTCGTCGGATACGGCCGCTGCCGGGCAGTTGTCCGTATGCGCGATCACCCTGAATCCGGGCGCGGGCACGGATACATAGTCGTTGTGGCTCATCCAGCATATCGTCTTATCCGACACGTTCCGGAACACCGGTGATGATGAATCCGTATACACCTCTATCTTGCCGTATTCCCTCAGCGGAGCATGCTCTACCTTCCCGCCGAGCACGTGCATCATCAGCTGCTCGCCGTAGCAGAGCCCCAGCACCGGCACTCCCATTTCGAACAGCTCCTTCGGAGCTGATGGTGCGCCTTCTTCGTAGCAGCTGTTGGGCCCGCCGGTGAGCACGATGCCCTTAGGCTTCAGGGCTTTTATCTTTTCCAGATCCGTCCTGTAGGAGAAGATCTCGCAGTACACATTGCATTCCCTTATCCTCCGGGCCACCAGCTGGTTATACTGTCCGCCGTAATCGATTACTATTACAAGTTCGTTATTCACGCCTCTGCCTCCGCTTTCCTCCAAGCACCTTTTTAATGTACTGTCCCGTATATGAATCCTTTACCTCAGCCACTTCCTCCGGAGTGCCGCAGGCGATCACCTCGCCGCCCCTGTCTCCGCCGGCGTGGCCCAGGTCGATGATGTAGTCCGCGCTGGTTATCACATCGAGATTATGCTCAATGACCACCACCGTATTTCCGCTGTCCGTCAGCCTTTTCAGTATCTCCGTCAGCTTGCGCACGTCGTCGAAATGAAGTCCTGTGGTAGGCTCGTCCAGTATATAGATCGTTTTGCCGGTGCTCCTCTTCGAGAGCTCCGTGGCAAGCTTGACCCTCTGAGCTTCGCCGCCGGACAGCGTTGTCGAAGGCTGTCCCAGCCTGATGTAGGAAAGGCCCACATCGTAAAGCGTCTGCAGCTTGTTCCTTATAAGAGGTACGTTCTCAAAGAAATCAAGAGCCTCCTCCACTGTCATATTCAGGACGTCTGCTATGTTCTTACCCTTGTATCTTACCTCCAGTGTCTCCCTGTTGTAGCGTTTGCCCTTGCACACCTCACAGGGCACGTAAACATCCGACAGGAAATGCATCTCTATCTTTATGATGCCGTCGCCGGAGCAGGCCTCGCAGCGGCCTCCCTTAACGTTGAAGGAGAACCTGCCCTTCTTGTAGCCTCTTTCCTTCGCATCCGTGGTGGCTGCGAAAAGGTCTCTTATGAGGTCGAACACGCCCGTGTATGTGGCGGGATTCGAACGGGGCGTCCTGCCGATGGGGCTCTGGTCTATATCGATGACCTTGTCCAGCTGATCCATACCTTCGATGTCCCTGTGCTTTCCGGGGAGTATGACCTTCGCGTGGTTCAGTTCCCTTGCCAACCTCTTGTAAAGGACTTCGTTTATAAGAGAGCTCTTGCCGGAACCGGATACGCCTGTAACGCAGGTGAAAACGCCCAGTGGTATATCCACGTCGATATCCTTCAGATTGTTCTCCTGCGCACCTTTTATGCTTACAAAGCCCGAGGGCTCTCTTCGCACCTCCGGCACCGGGATCTCCTCCTCGCCGGAAAGATACTTCCCCGTTATGGAAAGCGGTTCTTTTTCCAGATCCTCCACGGATCCCTGAGCCACGATATATCCGCCGTGCTCACCGGCTCCGGGACCGATATCGACTATATAGTCCGCGGTCCTAATGGTGTCTTCATCATGCTCTACGACGATGAGCGTGTTGCCCAGGTCTCGAAGCTTTTTAAGCGTTTCCAGCAGCTTGTCGTTGTCCTTCTGATGCAGGCCTATACTGGGCTCGTCCAGTATGTATGCCACGCCCACAAGGCCGGACCCGATCTGGGTTGCCAGCCTTATCCTCTGCGCCTCGCCTCCGGACAGTGATGCCGTAGCCCTTGAAAGGGTGAGATAATCCAGTCCCACGTCCGCCAGGAAACCGACCCTGTTCCGTATCTCGCGGATGACCTGGGCTCCTATAAGCTGCTTCTGTTCACTGAGGCCCAGATCCGCCATAAATTCCTTGAGCTCCAGTATGGGCAGCTCGCAGACGTCGGCTATGTTTTTATCGTTTATGGTAACGGCAAGGGACGAGGGCTTCAGCCTCTTCCCGCCGCAGGCGTCGCAGGGGGTGATGTTCATGTACTTTTCGTATTCCTGCCTCATCATCTCCGAGGCAGTTTCCCTGTACCTGCGCTCCTCGTTTTTAATAAGGCCTTCGAAGGCCACTTCGTATACTCCCTCGCCTCTCTGGCCTCTGTAGCGCACCTTTACTTCCTTACCGTCGGTGCCGTGTATGATCATTCTCTTCGCCTTTTCCGGCAGATCCCGGAAAGGCGTGTCCAGGCTGAACCCGTAGGTCTCGGCCAGAGTTATGAGCAGCGCGTGGGTAAAGCTCTTGTCCTGATGGGCAGACTGCCACCCCATGGCCTGTATCGCGCCTTCGTTGATGGAAAGGCTGTCGTCCGGGATCATAAGCTCCGGTGAGAATTCCATCTTGTAGCCCAGGCCGTTGCAGACCGGGCAGGCCCCGAAAGGATTATTGAAGGAAAAGCTCCTGGGCTCGATCTCGTCTATGGATATACCGCAGTCGGGGCATGCGAAATTCTGGCTGAAGTTTATGGACTCCCCGTCGATGATATCGGCCCTGGCGATGCCTCCCGCCAGTTTCAAAGCCGTTTCCAGGGAATCGGAAAGCCTCTTCCCCATGCCTTCCTTTACCACCAGCCTGTCCACTATGATGTCGATATTGTGCTTTATGTTTTTGTCGAGGGTGATCTCCTCTTCAAGCTCGTACTCGTTCCCGTCGATGACGGCACGGACAAAACCGCTCTTCCTGGCGGATTCCAGCAGCTTTGCATGGGTGCCCTTGTTGCCCCTTACGACCGGGGACATGATCCTTATCCTGGTCTTTGCCGGCAGCTCTGTTATGGTGTCCACCATCTGGTCCACCGTCTGCCTGGAAATGACCCTGCCGCACTTCGGGCAGTGGGGCGTTCCCGTCCTGGCATATAAAAGCCTCAGATAATCGTAGATCTCCGTGACGGTGCCCACCGTTGACCTGGGATTCCTGTTGGTGGATTTCTGGTCTATGGAAATGGCCGGAGGAAGTCCGGAGATGTTCTCCACATCCGGCTTCTCCATAAGGCCGAGGAACTGTCTCGCGTATGATGACAGAGATTCCATGTACCTCCGCTGCCCTTCGGCATAGATCGTGTCGAAGGCCAGAGATGATTTGCCCGAGCCCGAAAGCCCGGTAAGCACCACCAGCTTGTCCCTTGGTATCTTAAGGTCTATATTTTTAAGATTGTTCTCTTTGGCACCGCGGATCACGATAAATCCCTTATCGCTGCCGGGTGCTTCCTTTCTTTTTGCCATTGTCACCTCAAAAGGAGGAGCATTATTCCTGCTCCATCTCTTCCTTTATCTTCCGCAGTTCGTATATCCTGTCCCTGTATCTGGCGGCGGATTCGAAATCCAGCTCCGCCGCGGCCCGGGACATCTTCTTTGAAATGTTTAATATAAGCTCGTTTATCTCGTATACGGTCATGGATTCGGCGTCCTTTTTAAGCACGCCGCCGTCCTCGTCCGCAGTCTTTGATATGGAGATAAGATCCCTTACGGCCTTCCTGATGCTCTGGGGCGTGATGCCGTGCTCATCGTTATACTGCTGCTGGATCGCACGCCTTCTGTTTGTCTCGTCTATGGCGCGTTTCATGGAGTCTGTAACGGTGTCGGCATACATTATAACATGGCCGTCAACGTTCCTGGCAGCGCGGCCTATGGTCTGTATTAAAGACGTTTCGGAACGAAGGAAGCCCTCCTTGTCCGCATCCAGTATGGCCACCAGCGAGATCTCCGGTATGTCCAGGCCTTCCCTTAACAGATTGATGCCCACCAGGACGTCGAATTTGTCCATACGCAGGTCCCTTACGATCTCCATTCTCTCCAGCGTATCTATATCTGAATGCAGGTATCTTACCCTTATGCCGTTTTCCTTCAGATAACCCGTAAGGTCCTCGGCCATTCGCTTCGTGAGTGTGGTGACCAGCACCTTGTTGCCGTTCTCCGTCTCGTGCCTAATCTCGTTGGTAAGGTCGTCGATCTGGTTTTTGACCGGCCTGACGTCGATGCGGGGATCCAGAAGCCCCGTAGGCCTTATTACCTGCTCCGCCCTCAGGAGCTCGTGCTCCTTCTCGTATTCGCCGGGCGTTGCCGAAGCATAGAGCACCTGATCGATCTTGCCCTCGAATTCCTCGAAATTAAGAGGCCTGTTGTCCAGCGCCGAGGGCAGCCTGAAGCCGTATTCCACCAGCGTTTCCTTGCGGGACTTGTTGCCGTTGAACTTGCCCCTTACCTGTGGCAGGGTGATGTGGGACTCGTCCACAATAAGCAGGAACTCGTCGGGGAAGTAGTCCAGCAGTGTGTAGGGGGGCTCTCCCGCCTTCTGATCCGTAAGATGCCTTGTATAATTCTCTATGCCGGAGCAGAAGCCGGTCTCCCGGAGCATCTCTATATCGAAGCGGGTCCTCTCCGAAAGCCTCTGGGCCTCCAGCAGCCTGTCGTCCCTTTTCAGCTCTTCCAGCCTTATCTTCAGCTCCTCTTCGATCTCCTTTATGGCCCTTTCCATCTTGTCGTCGCCCACCACATAATGTGATGCAGGGAAAACGGCCGTATGGTTGAGCTCGCTCTTTACGCGGCCCGTAAGAGGATCAAACTCGCAGATCCTGTCCACCTCGTCGCCGAAGAATTCCACCCGCACTGCGGTATCCCCCGATGATGCCGGGAAGATCTCCAGCGTATCGCCCCTGACGCGGAAGGTGCCTCGCCTGAAGTCCATATCGGACCTGTCGTACTGCATGTTTATGAGCTTCTTTATAACATCGTCCCTGTCCTTTTCCATGCCCGGGCGCAGGGATACGACCATGTTGACGTAATCCACGGGGCTGCCCAGCCCGTAAATGCAGGATACGGAGGAAACGATTATAACGTCCTTCCTCTCAGAAAGCGCGGCGGTCGCCGAGTGGCGCAGCTTGTCTATCTCGTCGTTAATAGAGGAATCCTTCTCGATATATGTGTCCGACGAGGGCACATATGCCTCGGGCTGGTAGTAGTCGTAATATGATACGAAGTACTCCACCGCATTGTCCGGGAACATCTCCCTGAACTCCCCGTACAGCTGGGCCGCCAGGGTCTTGTTATGGGACAGCACCAGGGTTGGTTTATTGAGTTTTTCGATGATATTGGCCATTGTAAAGGTCTTTCCCGAGCCGGTGACGCCCATGAGGGTCTCCGCCTGATTGCCTTCCTTAAAGCCGTTTACAAGCTTTTCTATGGCCTGCGGCTGATCTCCCGTGACCGAGAAGGGAGCCTTGAGAACGAAATGATCCATACCCTGTTTCTGCCTTCCTTAGTAGTGTTCCTGACAACGAATAATAGGTCCCGCCGGCATGATCCGACAAGTCTTATTATATCAAACATATGTTCGACTTTCAACATCTGTTTTTGTGCCGGAAAATAATGAAACGACAGCATCAAAGCTGTCGTTCCATTATACCATAGATTAAGAAATACTTGCAGTTGTAAAGCGGACGATCGCATTCCGCTTCGCTGTATGTTAATGACGAAGGGTCCGTGAGTGCGGCAGACAGTGTCTGTGCGGTTTATACCAGCGCCGCCAGCAAAGGATTATTGTAGAAGTACTCCTCGGTGATGCCGCATTCGCCCATCTCCCTTATCTTCTTGGCGTGCTTTCTTGCATCATCGTGATAGTCGGAGCCGCCGGAGATGATGGGCACCCTGTCCGTGTACGTCTCCCTGATATACTTCTCGATCTCCCACTTGTTCTCTTTTCCGTTGTAGCTGGTCTTGTCGTAGGTGTACAGCGCCTCGATGCCCTTCAGGCCCGCTGCGATCAGGCGCTCTATGTAGTCGTAACGGCTTATCATATTGCCTTCGCAGTCCACCGGCTCGTTTATGAGGAAGGGGTGGGCGTCTATAACGATGCCGCCCATCCTGTCCACTTCCTTAATTACCTCGATGGGATCCGGCCTCCTCCTCTTGATAGCGTATCTGGGAGTGTTCTTGATCATCAGCTTTGCGTGGGTCCAGTCCTCGGTGTAGCCCTTTCTGGCGATAAGCTCGAAGAGCATCTTTTTCTGGATCTGGTCCTCGGGCACCGGATGGCCGTTGTTGTCCAGCACCTCTTCCCAGGTCATCTTCATGCCGTCCTCGGAAAGGATCTCTATCAGCTCCTTGTAGCTTTCGATCTTGGATTTTACAACATCATCCATCATCTCCTGCCAGTAAGGGTCTGACCAGTCGCAGCCGAAGCATACAAGGTGGACATCATCCACGTTCGTATCGCTGGACACCTCGATGCCGCGGATCACGCTGATGCCGTGCTCCTTGCCGCATTCCACGAAATCCATCATGCCGTCGGGCGTTTCTATGTCCATGGGCGGGACTACGTCGTGATCCGTCAGCGCCACTACCTTCATGCCCCTTTCCTCCGCATGGAGTATCCATTCATAGGGCGTGTCCGCACCGTCGGACCGGTTCGAATGGGAATGAAGATCTATTGTGAATTCAGCTTTTTCCATATCAGTGTCTCCCCTTTCCGAAAATGTCCATGTGGTATCCTACGGTCTCCTTGATCTTCTCCTTAAGAAATCCGTCGTATGTGAGGGGCTCCGAAACGTCGGCGTTGTCCTGCAGGAATTCCCTGGCATTGTCCAGATATGCATGCTTCAGGGCCGTTGATACATTGACCTTGGCTCCGCCGCTCTTTATAAGCCTCTGGAAGGTCTCCTCGGAAAGCCCTGTACCGCCGTGGATGACGATGGGCGTATCCATCTTTTCGCCCAGCTCCTGGACCAGATCAAAGTTGATCTTCGGGATGCCCTTGTACACGCCGTGGGCGGTTCCGATTCCGGGAGCGTAGGCATCGATGGCCGTGCGCTCCACGAAGTCGACGGATTCATCATAGGTGATGGTAACGCTCTCTCCCTCCGCCACAACTATGTCCTCCTCGACGCCCACTATCTTGCCCAGCTCGCCTTCGATGTCCACACCGTGGGCATGGGCGTAATCGGCGGCTTTGCGGGTCTCCGCTATGTTCTCCTCGTAGGGGAGCTTGGAGCCGTCGAACATGATGGCGTCCCAGCCGGCGTCCACGCAGGCCCTGGCCACGTCCTGCTCCCTGCAGTGATCGAGATGGATAAGCATGTTCACTTTGGCCTTTGCCTTGAGATCCCTCAGCATTCCGCCGAGATACTCCGCGCCGAAGAATTTCACCGTCTTTACGGAGGTCTGGATGATGACCGGCAGATCCCTTTCCTCGGCAGCCTCCACTACGGCCTTCGCCGACGTATAATTGAAAATATTGAACGCGCCCACTGCGTAACCGTGTTCCCTTGCATATTTGAGCTCTTCAGAAAATGTCCTTGCCATACCGGCACCCCCTTTGGTTTTGTATAGATCGGATCCTGCTGAAACTGCAGCAGCCGTTATCTTGTCTTTACTTGTATATACATGTTAATATATTAGTTAATACGAGTCAATACGTTTGTTGCAATACATTAAATAATGCCGGGTGATATGCGGGCCTGACAGCCGTAAAACCCTTATTTTTACAGCTTTCCCGGGATAAAAGAGGGCAAAAAAAGAAGACCGGGCTGATGCATTTCGGTCAGTCCGGTCTTTGCAAAATCTGTATTATTCTCCCCATTTCATCCCGGCGCCTGCCGCTGCCGCCTTCTCATAGATCAGCTTCGCGGTCATCAGATCCTGGGAGCCCACGCCTACGGTCTCGTAAACAATGATCTCATCATCATTCTCCCTGCCCGGGATACGGCCGTCTATGACGTCGCCCAGGCTGCCGATGATATCGTCTTCCGTTATGATTCCCTCTGCAATGGGGATCAGCAGGTCTCCCGTCTCGGACAGCGCCGTGGGCTTGTGATCGCATATGATCTTCGACGCCCTCTTAAGCACCTCGGGATCCATCTCGTGCTTGTGCGGTTCGTAGGTGCCTGCGCAGCTCACCGTGCAGCCCGGCTTTATCCTTGTGCCGTCAAAAACCGGCACCGGTGACGTTGTTATAGTTATGAAAAGATCCGCATCACAGGCGGCTTCGTCAGCGCTTTCCACAGGCACGATCCGAGTCCCGTAACCCTTAAGCTCCTCCTGCATCCGTGCACAGAAGCTTGCGCACTTCTCCCTGTCGATATCGAAGACCCTTACCTCCTCGAGCTGCCTTACGCAGACCATGGCTTCCAACTGTGATGCCGCCTGCCCGCCGGTCCCTATAAGCCCGCCTA
>JAFRYJ010000034.1 GCA_017437705.1 Lachnospiraceae bacterium | reverse complement strand
TCTGAAGCAAGACGCTCGATGGATGATGCACCGAAGAAACCATCAAGCTCGGGGATACGCTGGATGATGTAAGCAGCATCCTCGGGATCGGCGATAGGGCCGCCGTGGCAAATGACGATAACATCAGGATTAACGGCACGTGCAGCAGCGATGATGTCCTTGATAACAGGGATGCAGTCATCAAGTGTTCTTGCTGTCTCAGCACCGATGGAGCCCTTTGTCGTAAGACCCATATGGGCAACGATACAGTCAGCTCCTGCCTCAGCCATGGCTGCAGCCTGATCGGGATCGAAAACGTAAGGGCAGGTAACCATGTCAAGCTCATGAGCCTTACGTACCATTTCTACTTCAAGGCCATAGCCCATGCCTGTCTCCTCAAGGTTTGCACGGAACTTGCCGTCGATAAGACCAACGGTAGGGAAGTTCTGAACACCGTTGAAGCCCTGAGCCTTCAGCTCTTTAAGATAGATGTCCATAACTCTGAAGGGGTCTGTACCGCAAACGCCTGCAAGTACGGGGGTCTTCTTAACGATGGGAAGTACTTCGTAACCCATCTCAACAACGATCTTGTTTGCATCGCCGTATGAAAGAAGTCCGGCAAGGGAGCCGCGGCCTGCCATACGATAACGGCCTGAGTTGTAGATGATAAGCATATCTACGTCAGCCTTCTCTGAACACTTAGCTGTGATACCTGTACCTGCGCCAACGCCTACAAGGATCTTGCCCTGTGCGATCTGCTCTCTGAAGTCGGCGAGGATCTCTGAACGTGATTTGAAAAGCATTGTTTTTCCTCCTGATTATTAGGTTTGTTATTAAAGCATGCTTATAAGTTTCTTTGCTGCAGCAATGGCAAATTCGGGATCGTTAACATCCGTATCCATCTCGATAACTTCAACATTATCGTTTACGCCGTTCCTCAGCGTATCGAAGAGAACTGCGTCTGCTTCGGGATCATAGAAGGGTGTGCCTTCCACGTCGATCATACTTACGCCCTTAAGCGGCAGGATAAGTGCTGTCTTGCCCTTTGCCATATTGAGCTTGTCGGCGATAACTCCGCCTATCTCCTTAAGCTCGTCCCCTGTTGTACGCATAAGCGTAACGGTGGGATTATGCTTGTAAAGATTTCTGTTTTTGAACTGCTCGGGAACCGTCTCCATGGGACCGAAGTTTACCATGTCAAGTGCGCCTACCGATACTACCTGAGGGATGCCTGCCTTGCCGGCTGCCTCGAGACGGTTAGGTCCTGCGTTGAGAACGCCGCCTACTACCTCGTCGCACCACTCTGTCGTGGTGATGTCGAGAACGCCTTTGATGAAGCCTGCATCAACGAGAGACTCCATGGTCTTTCCGCCGGCACCGGTTGCGTGGAATACGAGCACATCATATCCCTGGCCCTCAAGATACTCTTTTGCAGTCTTGATGCAGGGAGTCGTTACGCCGAACATCGTAGCTGCAAGAAGGGGCTTGCCCTCGCTCTTTACTTCCGAAGGGTATGATACCATTCCGCAAAGTGCATTTACCGCATTTGTGAAGACCTTCTTGGAAATATCGTTAAGGCCCTCAACATCAACGATTGAAGGAACCATTATAAGATCGCTGGTATCCACATACTGGGAAACATTTCCCGAAGCCATGGTGGATATGATCATTTTCGGCACGCCGATGGGAAGCGCTCTCATGGCAGGTGCTGCCATTGATGTGCCGCCCGATCCGCCTGCGGAAATAACAGCGTCGAATTTGCCTTCTGCATAAAGCTTGGGAAGGATCTCCTTCAGACCGCGGCTGATAACATCTGTAGCTGTTGCACGGTCGCGGGCTTCCACGATAGCTTTAATGTCCGCACCTACCGCAGCTGCGATCTCCGCATTTGAAACATCTGCTTCAAACAGGGGATCAAATACACCTGTGTTGAGGCAGAATGTTCCGAGTCCGCGTTCCTCGATCAGCTGCTTGATAAATCCAAATTCTCTGCCCTTTGTATCAAGGGTTCCGATTATAGCAATAGTTTTCAATGCTTTCAGCTCCTTTTTTATGCTGTTTGATTATTCGTCTTTCCAGTTGTTCTTGGGAGGGATGATCTCGATAGCTGCATTGGCGATATCAAGCTCTGTACCTGCTTCAAGATAGCAGCAAAGGAACTTAAGGTCGTCGTCGCCGATATTGATGGTTGAATGATATCCTTCCTTAGGGATGAAGATCATTTCGCCGGGGCCGAGTTCCTTCTTCTGTAATCCGTCGGGACGCTCGATGGTCTGCTCTGCCTTGCCCTGAAGGAAATAGATGAACTCATCACAGCCGTGATTGTGTCTCGTATGACCGAATCCGGGTTTGATGATACCGAGTCCGAGAACCATATGCTTTGTTCCGGTTACTCTGGGATCGTTGAGCCACTGGAATGTTCCCCAGTCAAGTACCTGCGTTTCAACATCATCAAGGCTTACCATACTAAGATATTTTTCCATAATGCTTCTCCTTTCAGAAAAATACTGATAAATCCCATGCATCGTGCCGATGCATTACTGTTACTTTAATTATAATCAGTATTCAAACATAATTACATGTGTTTATATTTGTATTTATGATACATTTGACATTATTTGTTGCATGATGACAAATAAAGCATGTGTTTTTATTTTAGTACAAAACATAAACACTTGTATTATTATTTAATCGTCAACCTGTAATTTGAGGGGGACATACCCATATATTTCTTAAAGGTCTTGCTGAACTGTGTGTAATCATGATAACCGGACATTTCCGCAATTTCATTAAGCTGCAGCCCCGTATCGCTCATAAGCTCCACGGCTTTATCCATTCGGAAATGTATAAGATATTTAGTAAATGTCATACCCGTCGTCTTACTGAACTTGGTGCTCAGATATGAATAGGACCTGTGTATCAGCCCTGCTATCATATCCAGCGATATGGGCTCTGAATAGTGAGTATCTATATAAAGCCTGATAAAGTCTACATCATCGATGGATGCGCTCTGGTTCAGCTGCACCTCGGAAACATCATTGCCGTCGTAATTCCGGAAGGATCTTACGGTATCCGTGATGGCTTTCTCTATGGGTATCCTCTCAAATGCGCTTCCGCCGATATACCCGTTGCAGAGCGGATTCTCGTAAAACCTCCTCATATCCTCCGATTTGCTGATGGGCCCGCCGTATACCATTTTTATGATGCCTGGACAC
>JAFRYJ010000033.1 GCA_017437705.1 Lachnospiraceae bacterium | reverse complement strand
GAAAACGGCGGGCAGCCCGGGGAATACGACTATTTCCTGTCGGTGCTGTTCCCCCGGTCCGAACTTAAGATAATGCCCTACAACAGGGTGCTGAAGGATCTTAACGGCCACACGCCCGAAGAGCTGCTTTCCCTTATCTCAAAGGATTTCTCGGTGGAGGACTGCGGCGATAATGCGGTGGAGCCGGAAGAGAAGGGTACCTGCGGCCTTTATCTTGACGGAAAATGGTACAGGCTTACGGCCTCAGACCGCATAAGGACAGACGATCCCGTCAAAGGCCTCGACGTGTCGCTGCTCCAGGACCGTATACTGGAGCCTCTGTTCGGAATAGCCGATCCCGCGGCGGATAAGCGGATAGATTTCGTAGGCGGCATAAGGGGGACGAAGGAGCTGGAAAAGAGGTGCAGGGAGGACTGTGCAGCGGCTTTCTCCATGCATCCCACTTCAATGGATGAGCTGTTCGCGGTGGCGGACGCAGGCATGCTCATGCCTCCAAAATCCACCTGGTTCGAGCCCAAGCTTTTGAGCGGGCTGTTCATACACATGCTGAAATAAGGCTTGACGCCTGTAGAATAACATTATCACTGATATGTATTAAAAAGCGTTCCCCGGGGAACGCTTTTTTGTATGGCGTCAGAGATCGGGGAAGCCGTTCCGGAGGGGACGTATCGTTGTGCGTAATATTGTAAAAAGGCCCCGATAATTTATATTGCACAGCGTATTTGTATGCTATTTGTGCAATTTAGCCAGTACGATGTATTTTATTTAGTGCAATTTGTTTTGCAGGGATCGTGGCCTGATGATGCATGAAAATGCCCCTCTGTCACATAAAATGCACCGCGGCTTTTTACCGGGCCTCGAAAAACAGGTATAACTGGCTGTTTTCGGACACATGCTCATGGAGTGCTCGAAGGAGGGTATGCATCATTACGGGCTGTTAAAATACAGCGCTGCGAAGCGGTGCAGCGATGTATGCTCACATAGAAAAATAAAGGATTTTTGGTACTTTTCACGACGGAGCATTTCATTGACTTTACGGCTTAAAATGAATATAATTTTTACAGTATGTATATTTGGTGGAAGAGTGTCCCCCGGGACGCCGGGAAGGCATTATTTCCGCCGGTAAGATACGGAAGGTTGAGCTATGAGCACAGAGATGTTTTGCGTAAGACCCATGATATATATGAGCAAGAAAGGCCTGGACGAGATACTTTCAGGTGTTGAAAGTGCGTGCATCGTTACGGACCGGTTCATGTGCGAGAGCGGGGCTGTGGACTATCTTACCGTTCCTTTGGAGCACAGAGGCATCAGATACCACATATTCGACGGTGTGAAGCCGGATCCCGACCTGGGGACCGTGGCTCAGATCGTCAATATATACGTGGATCAGAAGCCGGATGTGCTCTTTGCTTTTGGTGGGGGTTCACCGATCGACGCTGCCAAGGCTGCCGTATATATGGCCGGAAAGCTGGGAGCAGCAAAGCGCTGCACCTTCGTGGCCGTACCCACTACCAGCGGCACCGGGACGGAGGTCACCAGGTTCTCGGTGGTAACAGATCCGGCGACCCAGACAAAATACCCCATGGCCGATCCTGAAATGGTGCCTGACGCAGCCATACTTGACTGCTACCTCACATGCACGGTGCCTCCCGGGGTCACGGCGGATACCGGTATAGACGTATTTACCCATGCAGTGGAATCATTCGTATCGACTGCGGCCAACGATTTTTCAGACGCATGCGCCGAGAAAGCCATAAAGCTCTGCAGATCGAACCTTTACAAAGCATATTCGCAGCCGGATGACCCGAGGGCAAGGCAGGCGATGCACAATGCATCATGCCTGGCGGGGATCGCCTTCAACAATTCCGGACTGGGGCTCAACCACGGCATGGCGCATACGCTGGGAGCGCATTTTCATCTGCCCCACGGCAGGTGCTGCGGCATACTGCTCCCCTATGTAATGAGCTACAATGCGGGCTGCCGCACGACGCTCACGCCGGCAGCAAAGAAGTACGCAAGGATAGCAAGACTTTTGAATATAGACGGCGCCACCTTCAGGCAGAGCACGTTCAGCGCCGTAAGGTCCACAAAGGCCTTTCTGCAAAAGCTGGACATGCCGGACTGCATAAAGGATGCGGGCGTCGGAAGGGCGGAATTCCTCTCACAGCTTGACGAGATGACGGAGGATGCGCTTAATGATGCGACGACGGCAACAAATCCCATCGTTCCCGACAGGGACGGCGTAAGGGACCTGTTCCTCCGCGCATACGACGGAAGACTTTGACGGAGGCTTAGATGTTCGGTCTTGAAAATGTAAAAGATAATGAAAAACCTCGTGTCATACAGGAATTCGTTCCGGGCAAGCAGGTAACGCTTCTCCATACGATACCGAGCCCCGTATATGCTCTTTACGGCAAGATGGGCCTTCTGGACGGCGAAGGAGCATTGGGCATATGCACCATAACCCCCAGCGAGGCGGCTATCATAGCGGCCGATGTGGCCTCCAAGGCTGCCGATATACAGATCGGCTTCGTGGACAGGTTCAACGGCTCGCTCATAATAACCGGCGACGTGGCTGCGGTGGATGCTGCTCTCCACAGGATCAGGGAAGTGCTCTGCGACCAGATGGGATTCGCTCCTGCTCCGTTTACGAGATCATAGAGGCTTAAGTTATGACGGTATTCAACAACAGCGAAGGCGGCGTAGCGGATGAGGATCAGCTGAAGATCATGTTCGTCGGCAGGAGCAGGGCGGGCAAGACGACGCTGTGCCAGTATCTGAACCACATGGATCTGGAGTATCACAAGACCCAGACGGTGCAGATCTTCAACAACAACATGATAGACACTCCGGGCGAATACCTGGAGAGAAGATATTTCAGAGCCCCCCTGGTGGTCACCGCCAACGATGCGGACGTGCTCATATTCGTACAGCCGGCCAACGAAAAGATAACCTTCTTTTCGCCGGGATATAATTCCAATTTCCCCAAGCCCTGCATCGGCGTGGTAACGAAAGCGGACCTTGCCGACGAGAAACAGAGGGAAAACGCAGTGAAATATCTCGAGATGGCGGGAGCACGGCCCATATTCGTCACCAGTGCATACGAGGGCACCGGAATAAAGGAGTTCCTGGACTATCTGGAGGAGCTCCAGATCGAGAAGATCGAAAAGAACAGACTGAAAAAAGAGAAAGGGAAGATGCAGAATGGGAAAGATTGAAACGATCCTGAGCACAGGCATTGATATCGGTACATCGACGACGCAGCTCATTTTCTCAAAAATAACCATCGAAAACATGGCAAGCTCCTATACGGTGCCCCGTATAAGCATCGTAGACAAGGAGGTCACATACAGGAGCGATATCTATTTCACACCGCTGAAAAGCGCGACCGAGATCGATGCCGACAGGGTAAGGGAGATCATCAAGACCGAGTTCCAGAAGGCGGGGATGAGGCCCGAAGACCTTACGACCGGAGCGGTCATCATAACGGGCGAGACCGCCAGGAAAGAAAATGCGGCGTCTGTGCTCGCATCGCTTTCGGACATGGCCGGAGACTTCGTCGTTGCCACCGCGGGACCGGATCTTGAATCCGTAATGGCGGCCAGGGGAGCGGGAATAGATACGCTTTCGGAGGAAGAGAGAACATGTATCGCCAATGTGGATATCGGCGGCGGTACTTCAAATATAGCATTTTACAAAAACGGCGGTATACAGGGCGTCTGCTGCCTCGATATAGGAGGCAGGCTCATCAAGGTGGAGAACGGGCAGATCACCTACATCTTCCCCAGCATCAAGCAGCTTGCGCACCTGCATAATATCGAGATCAGCGTGGGAGAGAGAGCGGACGAGCAGAAGCTTTCCAAGATATGCGACATCATGGCCAACGAGCTGGCGGCGGCGCTTCATATCATCTCCCCGGACGATTTCCACAAAAATCTGTATACCAACGGCGGAAGGATGCTTCCCGACACACCGAAGATAGAAGGCCTTACCTTCTCCGGAGGCGTGGCGGATTGCATATATAACGATGCTCCGGGCGACACGTTCAGATACGGTGATATCGGCGTGCTCCTGGGCAGGGCGGTTAGGAGAAACCCTTATCTTAACCAGCTCAAGGTGTATACTGCGAAAGAGACTATTCGTGCGACCGTAGTCGGAGCAGGCACCCACACAACAAATGTATCCGGCAGTACCATCAGTGTAGATCGCGAAAAACTGCCGATCAAAAACATCCCCGTGCTCAAGGTTTCGCTGGAGGAGGAACATGAGCCGGAGAAATTCAAGAATGCCCTTCGGGAAAGGCTGCAACTTTATAAACCCGAAGGCAGACTGGAACAGGTCGCCATCTCGTTTTCCGGTGAGGAATACAGAACATTCATGAAGATCCAGGAGTTGGCAGATATAATCCTGGATGCCTGTCACGAGATAGTGGAGAGCGAGTACCCGCTCATCATCGTTATCGAAAATGACATTGCAAAGGTGCTCGGCAATGCTCTCGCATTCAAACTCAACGGGAAGAAGGATATTATCTGCATTGACTGGGTTTTCGCGAACAACGGCGACTACATTGACATCGGACAGCCCCTGGCTGAAGGTCGTGTTGTGCCGATTGTCACAAAGACTCTGGTCTTTAACCGTTAACTAAGATTAAAGACCCGGCAGAGCATAGTCATATGCTCTGACTAAAACAGAAGAGGTGAAAGAATTGATCTTAAAAGCAAAATTATTTGGCAAAGTCTATGAATTCAAGTCTCTTCGTGAGGTTATGGGTAAGGCCAACGAGGAGAAATCCGGCGATACACTTGCAGGCGTAGGTGCATCATCGGTGGAGGAAAGAGTTGCAGCCAAAGTAGTTCTCTCTCATATCACACTTGAGGACCTGAGAAACTGTCCTGCAGTGCCTTATGAAGAAGACGAAGTAACCAGGATCATCCAGGATGATGTTCAGGAGTTTATCTACAATCAGATCAAACACTGGACGGTTGCTGAACTTCGTGAGTGGCTCCTTAGCGCAACCACAACTACTGAAATGATCAAGCGTGTGTCCAGAGGACTTACGTCAGAGATGATTTCAGCCGTATGTAAACTTATGAGTAATCTCGATCTTATGTATGCAGCCAAGAAGATCAGGGTTACCGCACACTGCAACACAACAGTAGGTTTGCCGGGAACATTCTCATCCCGCCTCCAGCCTAACCACACCACAGACGATATCAAGGGTATCATGGCATCCGTTATGGAAGGCTTCAGCTTCGGCTGCGGCGACGCGGTTCTCGGCCTCAACCCCGTTGATGACTCCGTGGAAAACATCACAAGGATCTACAACGAGTTTTACGAATTCACTCAGAAGTGGGAGATCCCTACACAGAACTGTGTACTTTCCCACGTAACGACATCAATGGAAGTTCTTCAGAAGAACCATGCTCCCATGGATCTGATGTTCCAGTCCATCGCCGGTTCCCAGAAGGGTAACGAAGCATTCGGTCTTACGGCTTCAATGCTTACTGAAGGCGAGGATATGATGCTCCATGAAGGCACATCCGAAGGCCCCAACGTAATGTACTTTGAAACAGGCCAGGGCTCGGAGCTTTCATCAGAAGCTCATAACGGCTGGGATCAGGTAACGATGGAGGCAAGATGCTACGGCTTCGCAAAGAGATTCCATCCCTGCCTTGTCAACACCGTTGTTGGTTTCATCGGTCCTGAGTATCTGTATGATTCGGTTCAGGTTACAAGAGCAGCTATCGAAGACCATTTCATGGGTAAGCTCACCGGTATCCCTATGGGCTGCGACGACTGCTACACCAACCACATGAAGGCAGATCAGAACAACTGTGAGAACGTAACCGCCATGCTGGCAGCTGCAGGCTGCAACTACATCATGGGCGTTCCTCAGGGCGATGACTGTATGCTTATGTACCAGTGTACAGGTTACAACGAAGCTGCTACCGTTCGTGAGATGTTCGACCTTCGTCCTACTCCCGAGTTCGACGTTTGGATGGAGAAGATGGGCTTCTCGGAGAACGGCAAGCTTACACCGCTCGCTGGCGATGCGTCAGTATTCTTAACCAGGTAAGGAGGTGACAGGTAATGGTAAATGAAAATGATCTTAAAAACATCATCGCTCAGGTATTATCAGAGATGAACCTCGGCGGATCTGCACCTGCACCCGCAGCTTCCGGAGCAGCACCTGCTCCCGGATATACAAATGTAGTTAAGGATCCCGCTATTGAGGAAGGCTGCTGGGAAGACATCACACAGATGGATCTGAGGACACAGTATCTTGTTAAGAACCCCAAGAACAGGGAAGCTTTCCTTGATCTTAAATCCTATTCACCTGCACGTCTCGGCATCGGCGCCTGCGGAGCACGTTATCTTACACTTCCGCAGCTCCAGTTCAGAGCAGCTCATGCTGCAGCTCAGGACGCTGTCTTCAAGGATGTTGATCCCGCTTTCGTAGAGAGCATGGGACTCTTCACCGTACAGACACAGTGCCGTGACAAGGATGAATACCTTACAAGACCCGACCTTGGCAGAAAGCTCAGCGATGAAGCTGTTCAGACCATCAAGGAAAAATGCAAGATGAACCCCACCGTTCAGGTATTCGTAGAAGACGGACTTTCATCCGCTGCTATCGAAGCCAATACAGGTGAAGTTCTTCCCGCTCTCATGCAGGGACTTCAGAGATACGGCATCAACGTAGGAACTCCTTTCTTCGTTAAGTACGGCCGTGTAGCTGTAGAAGATCAGATCTCAGAGCTTGTTAATGCAGAAGTCGTTTGCGTACTCGTCGGCGAGAGACCCGGCCTTATAACCGCAACATCAATGTCTGCATATCTTGCGTACAAAGCAACAGTCGGAATGCCCGAGGCAAGAAGAACTGTTCTTTCAAATATTCACTCGGCAGGTACGATCCCTGCAGAGGCTGGTGCCCATCTGGCCGACATCATCAAGAAGATCCTTGAGGCAAAGGCCAGCGGTACAGACCTTAAACTTTCATAAGGAGGATTTATTAAATGAGAAGAGATCCCATTCCTGCCAGTGTGCTGGCAACAAAGATTATCCCTAACGTAGCTCCCGATCTTGCTAAGGAGCTCAACCTTACACCCGATCAGAGATCACTTGCACTTGTAACATCTGACTGTGATGATGTTACCTATACGGCCCTCGACGAAGCAACGAAGAAAGCTGACGTTAAGGTCGTATACGCAAGGTCACTTTACGGCGGCGCAGGATGTACCACAGACAAGAAGCTCGCAGGCGAGATCCTCGGCATCCTTGCAGGCCCCAACCCCGCTGAGGCACGTGCGGGCCTCGATGCATGCTGCGACATGATCGAGAATGAGTGCCACTTCATTTCAGCTATTGATGACGATTCAACAGTTTACTATGCATATACCATCTCCCGTTCAGGATCATACCTGTCAGAAGGTGCCGGCGTTCCCGAAGGAACAGCTATCGCTTACCTCATTGCTCCTCCTATCGAGGCTATGTACGCAATTGATGCTGCCCTCAAGGCTGCAGAAGTAAGAATGGGCGTTCTTTATGCTCCTCCTTCAGAGACGAACTATGCAGGTGCTCTGCTTACAGGCAGCCAGTCAGCATGTAAGGCAGCCTGCAACGCATTTGCAGCAGCTGTAGAGTACGTTGCAAACAATCCTATCGACTGATAATTATCTGTCACTCACATAGGATAAATTGCATACGGAGGTAATTATATGGAAACTTTGGCATTAGGCATGATCGAAACAAGAGGTTATGTTGCGTCAGTCGAAGCCTTAGATGCTGCCCTTAAGGCGGCAAATGTTACCTTGGTCGATGTACAGTGCGTTAAGGGCGGTCTCGTATCCATCTTCGTTGAAGGAGATGTAGGTGCGACAAAGGCTGCCATCGATGCCGGCGCCGCAGCAGCAGAGCGTGTTGGCGAGCTCGTATCCGTTCATGTCATCCCCAGACCTCACCGCGAGGTAGATACGATGATGGATCATGACATGACAAGAAGGATAGGCCTCGACTTTGCGCCCAAGGGCTGCCAGCAGGCAGTAAGCGAAACTCATACGGATTCAACACCCGCCAAGCCCAGGGGAGGCGTACGTGCAAGATATGCTACGTTCGAAGAGCCTGCGCCCGCGCCTGTTGTTGAAGCAGCTCCCGCAGTAGAGGAAGCACCTGAACCTCCTGCAGAGCCCGAAGCAGAACCTGAGCCCGTTAAGGAGCCCGAACCCGAATTCAAGATCGAAGAAAAGGCAGAAGCTCCCGAGGAAAAGGCAGAGCCCGAAGTAAATAGAGAGGCTCCCGTTAAGGAAGAAGCAAAGGGAACTGAAAAAGGCAGCGAATATACTGAGGAAGAGCTTTCCGGAATGACAGTACCTCAGCTGAGAACATTGGCAAGACAGCTCGGCGTTACTTCCATCCCTGACATAAGGTTTGCGAAGAAGCGTGAACTGATCGATGCAATTTTGAACCTTTAATAACAATTCAAAGACAGGAGATTGAAATATGCAGTTATACGATAAAGATCTTTTGTCGGTTCAGGAAGTGCGTGAGCTGGTTGAGAAGGCCAAGATCGCACAGGCTGAATATGCTCAGAAGAGCCAGTCTGAAATGGACTTTATCGTTAAATCCATCGCAGCCGCAGGCGTAAGAAACGCAGCAAGGCTTGCAAAGATGGCTAACGAGGAGACTGGTTTCGGCAAGGCATCCGACAAAGTTATAAAGAATGTATTCGGATCTGACGGCGTATGGCAGTACATCAAGGACATGAAGTGCGTTGGCGAGATCGAGAGAGATGAAGCCAAGAAGCTTAGTGTATACGGTATCCCTATGGGCGTTATCGCAGGTCTTATCCCTTCGACGAACCCCACATCTACCGCTTTATATAAGGCTGAGATAGCCCTTAAAGCTGGTAATGCTATCGTATTCTCTCCCCATCCCACAGCAAAGGATTGTATCCTTGAGACTGTAAAGGTCATCCGTCAGGCCATACGTGAAGCAGGCGGAAACGAAGACCTCGTAAGCGTTATCACACTGCCTACCATTCAGGCTACAGATACGCTTATGAAACATCCCGACATAGCACTTATACTTGCTACGGGCGGTTCCGCAATGGTCAGAGCAGCGTACTCATCAGGAACTCCCGCCATCGGCGTAGGTCCCGGCAACGGCCCTGCATTTATCGACAAGTCAGCTGATCTTCAGCTTGCCGTAAAGAGGATAATGCAGTCCGAGACATTTGACTGGGGCACGATCTGTGCATCAGAGCAGTCCATCATCTGCGAGGATGATTATGCTCCCGCTGTACAGGCAGAGATGGAGAAGCAGGGTGCTTACTTCCTTGATCCCGATCAGATCGCGAAGCTCTCCAAGTTCATCCTCAGGGGCAACGGCACGATGAATCCTCAGATCGTCGGCAGAGATCCCATGGTTATAGCTGAGCTTGCAGGCATCACGATCCCTCAGGGAACACAGGTAATAGTTGCCAAGGAAGACGGCATCGGCAGAGGACATCCTTATTCAAACGAGAAACTCGGCCCCATCCTTGCTTTCTTTACCGCTCCCGATTACAAGGCCATCTGCGACAAGGTATGCCAGATCCTCAATTATGAGGGCGCAGGCCATACATTCTCGATGCATACCCAGAACAGGGATATGATCGACTACTTCGCAAAGAGAGTACCTGCTTCCAGGATTATCGTTAATACACCTTCAACACTGGGCGGCATCGGAGCAACGACAAACCTTGTTCCCGCTCTTACGCTGGGCTGCGGCGCCATCGGCGGTTCCGCAACATCAGAGAACGTAGGACCTCAGCACCTTATCAACAGAAGATATGTTGCAGAAGGTGTAAGGACATTCGAGGAGATCAAGGCAGCTCTTCCCGACTGCTCATCAGGCATCTGCAGACCCAGGAACGGCGATTCGGGTATTGATATCGATGCACTTGTTGCTGAGATCATCGCACGTCTCCGCAATGCATAATTAAGGAGGTAATAAGATGACAAACCAGACACTGGCACTTGGTATGATCGAAACAAAGGGTCTCGTAGCTTCAATAGAAGCAGCCGATGCAATGGTAAAGGCAGCAAACGTTACCCTTATCGGTAAAGTACATGTAGGCGGCGGTCTTGTTACCGTTATGGTACGTGGCGATGTAGGTGCCACCAAGGCAGCTACGGACGCAGGTGCAGCGGCAGCAGAGCGTGTCGGCGAGCTTATCAGCGTTCACGTAATTCCGAGACCCCACGAAGAAGTTGAGTATATACTTCCTACACTTGACAAATAATTATAGGAGGCAATTAAATGGCAGATCAGACATTAGCACTGGGCATGATCGAGACAAAAGGTCTCGTAGCTTCTATCGAAGCAGCCGATGCAATGG